>SKWC01000018.1 GCA_007129145.1 Rubritepida sp. | reverse complement strand
GAGCCGCGCGGAGGTCGCGGCGTTCACGAAGACGGTGTTGAATTGGTGCTCATCCTCGAAGTCGCGCGCCACCGGCCGCAGCCCCTTGCCCGGAAGATGCGCGCAGACGTCGGAATACAGCCATTGGTCCTGCCGGAAGCGGCGGGCCTCGATCTCGATCATCAGGCTGGCCACGCGCGGCAGCAAGCCCTCGGCGCCCAGCAGCACCTGCCGCGCCGCGCCCTCCACATCGATCCATAGGGCGAAGTCGCCAGCGACGCCGGCGAAGGCGGCATCCAGCCTGGTCCCGGGCACCTCCACATCCACATAGCGCGCCCAGCCCTCGGTGCGCGACAGGATGGAGCTGCGCCAGGAGATCAGCGCCGCATCGCCGTCGGGCTGCGGCCCGCGCTCGCGCAGGATGCGGAAGGTCACGGGGCCGTCGGCGTCGGTCAGCGCGGCCAGGCGGTAGTCCACCCCGCGCGCGGCGAAATCCTGCTCGGCCGAGAAGGCGGCGTGGTTGTAGGGATTCGCCTCGAAGGCGGTGATGCGCGCATCGGGCAGGACCCCGCGCATGCGCAGCGCGGTGACGGCGTTGAAGGCGCCGGCCTCGACGAAATTCGCCGGCCGCAACGCGGCCTGCAGGTCAAGGAACAGGTCGCGCGCATGATCGCGCGAGAGCGCGCGCTCGGCCGGGTCCGCGAGGTCATAGAACCCCGCGCCGGCGGTGAGCTGCAGCAGCGCGGCGGCGAGCTGGGTGCCGCTCATGCCCCGCACAGCCCTGACGGCCGCGCCCGCATCCGGGCGCCGCTCAGGCTGCGACGTCGCAATAGCGGCGGGAGAAATACAGCAGCGCCGGGTCCGCGCCGCCGATCCGCGCCGCCTCCACCTCCGCGAAGAGCACCAGATGCGTCCCCTTCTCGATCATGTCGGTGATGCGCGCATCGAAGGCGACCAGCGCGCCATCCAGCACCGGCGCGCCGGTGGCCAGCGTGGACCACTGGCCATTGGCGAAGCGCGCCTCGCCATCCACGCCGGTCATGCCGGCGAAGATGCCCGACAGATCCTGCTGGGTGGCGCAGAGCGTGTTGACGCAGAGCACGCCGTTCTCGCGGAAGGCCTCGGCGGAGGAGACGGTGCGGTTCATGCACACCAGCAGGGTGGGCGGCGTGTCGGTCACGCTGCACACCGCGCTCGCGGTGAAGCCGCCGCGCCCGGCCGGGCCGCCGGTGGTGATGATGTTCACGGCGGCCGGCAGGCGGGCCATGGCGTCGCGGAATTGCTGGCGCTCGATGGGCATGGGCGGAGAGGCTCCTTGGTCAGTCGGTGGGGCAGGCGTTGAGACGGATCTGGTCCACGCGCGCCGCGACCCGGCTGCGCGTGTTGTCGGCATCTGTGCCGATGGCGATCTCCTGCAAGGGCGGCGGCGGGCCGCCGAAGGCGCGGCGCCAATCACCGGCGAGATCCACGCGCTCCTCGAACCATTCGCCGCGCGGCGCCAGCGCCGGGCGCATCCGGCGCACCTTGCCCAGACCGGCCATCCAGGGGCTGAAGAAGGCATCGGGCTCATCGCCCGTGCCGCCCCAGACATAGATCAGCGCCGAGCGCGGCAGGCGGTGCGCGCCCGCCGCCGATTGCGCGAAGGCGTGCTGGGTGCGCTGCCACAGCGTGGCGCGGGTGGGCCAGCCGGCGAAGCCGATGGTGAGGGAGATGGCCCGGTCCTCGCCGCCACGGCGGGTCAGGTCGGTGGGCGGCGGGCCTTCATCCACGCGCCAGCGCCAGGACAGGCAGGCGGGCGCGCCGCCGAGGGGCCGCCAGATGAAGCTGCCGCCCGCGCTGGCGCTGATCGCCACGCCATCCTGAGGCGCGGCGCGGAAGCGGCCGGGCCGCATGCCGGGGTAGTTCTCATGCCGCCAGCCGGCGCGGGCCAGTGCTTCGTCGAGCGGCGCCCCATCCTGCGGCGCCCCATCCTGCGGCGCATCGGCGCGCGCGCCGACGCCCGGCAGGGCGGCGATAAGCGTGGTCAGCATGGCGCGGCGCAGCATTCTGCGTTAGATGCGCCCGGAACAGGAGCAAGCCAAGGGAGGGCGCGCCATGACCCGCATTTCCATTCCCGCGACCGACGGCAGCGGCAGCTTCGACGCGCTGGTCGTTATGCCCAAGGCCACCCCCGCCGGGGCGGTGGTGATGATCCAGGAGATCTTCGGCGTGAACGCCGCCATGCGCGCGCTGTCCGCCTGGGTGGCCGACATGGGCTTCATCGCCGTGGCCCCCGACCTGTTCTGGCGCCAGGAGCCTGGCGTGGACCTCGACCCCGACGCCGGCCAGGCGCAGTGGGACAAGGCCTTCGCCCTGTTCAACGGCTTCGACCAGGACAAGGGCCTCGCGGACCTCACGGCCACCATCGCGGCCGCGCGCAAGCTGGAAGGCTGCAACGGCAAGGTCGGCACCATGGGCTTCTGCCTGGGCGGGCGCATGGCGTGGAAGACCGCCGTCGGCAGCGATGCCGATTGCAACGTCAGCTACTACGGCGTGGGCATCGAGGGCATGCTGGATGGCGCGGCGAAGATGCGCGGGCCGCTGCTGATGCACATCGCCGAGAAGGACAAGTTCGTCCCCGCCGAGGCGCAGGCCGCCATCCTGGCCGGGGTGAAGGGCAATGCGAAGGTCGCCGCCCATGTCTATCCGGGCGTGGACCATGCCTTCGCCCGCATGGGCGGCCACGCCTGGGACGCGCGCGCGGCCACCATCGCGAACGGCCGCACCGCCGAATTCCTGGTCGAGCACCTGGGCTGAGGCCGCCGCCCATGGACCAGCGCTTCGCCGACATCGCGGCACCCCGGCCCGAACCCGAGGCGCTGGCCGCGCGCTACGCCGCCCTGCACGCCGCCCTGCCCGGCGATGTGCCGGGCACGCTCGCCGCCTGGGATGCGCTGCGGCGCGAGACCGACGCCTGGATGGCGCTGGCGCATCTGCGCTTCTCCCAGGACACCACGGACCCCGCCGCCCGGGCCGAGCGCGAGCACGCCGACGCCATGGCCCCGGTGGTGCAGGGCCATGACACCACGATGAAGCGCCGCCTGCTGGCCGAGGTGGACCGCGCCGCCATCGCCCAGGCGCTGGGCGCGCACAGCCCGGCGCTGTGGGAATGCGACATCACCACCTTCGACCCCGCCATCGCCGGCGATCTGGAGGAGGAAAGCCGGCTGTCGGCGCGCTACACCGCGCTGCTGGCCGGGGCGAAGATCCCCTTCGCCGGTCAGGAGCTGAACCTCTCGGGCCTCGCGCCCTTCGCGGAATCCCCCGACCGCGAGACGCGCCACGCCGCCGAGGTCGCGCGCTGGGGCTTCTTCGCCCAGAACGGCGCGGAGCTGGACGAGATCTACGACCGGCTGGTGAAGCTGCGCCACGGCATGGCGGTGAAGCTGGGCGATGCCGATTTCACCGCGCTGGCCTACCGCCGGATGCGGCGGCTGGACTACGGCCCCCTCGATGTGGCGCGGTATCGCCGCGAGGTGGTCGAGCAGGTGGTCCCCCTGGTGCACCGCCTGCTGGAGCAGCGCCGCCGCCGCCATGGCTGGGACCGGCTGCGCTACTGGGACGAGGCGCTGATCGACCCCGAGGGCAATCCCGGCCCCGCGGGCGACCATGACGCGCTGCTGGGCGCCGCGCAAACCATGTTCGACCGGATGGACCCGCGGCTGGCCGGCTTCTTCCGCGGCATGGCGGCGGGCGGCTTCCTTGATCTGCGCAACCGCCCGGGCAAGGCGGGCGGCGGCTTCTGCACCGCCTTCCCCACCACCGGCGCGCCCTTCATCTTCGCCAATTTCAACGGCACCCACCACGACATCGGCGTCTTCACCCATGAGATGGGCCACGCCTTCCAATGCTGGGAAAGCCGCGACCTGCCCGGCCTCGACCAGCTCTGGCCCGGCATGGAGGCAGCCGAGATCCACTCCATGTCGCTGGAGTTCCTGACGCACCCGCATATCGGGCTGCTGGTGGGCGAGGCAGAGGCCGAGCGCTTCCGGCGGATGCACCTCATCTCCTCGCTGTGCTTCCTGCCCTATGGCGCCTGCGTGGACCACTTCCAGCACCAGGTCCATGCCTATCCCGACGCCACCCCCGCGGAGCGCCACGCGATGTGGCAGCGCCTGGAGGCGCTCTACATGCCCTGGACCGACTACGGGGACCTCGAATACCCGGCCAAGGGCGGGCGCTGGCAGGCGAAGCAGCACATCTACAACTCGCCCTTCTACTACATCGACTACACGCTGGCGCTGTGCTGCGCGCTGCAGTTCTGGCTGCGCGCGCGGCGCGACCCGGAGGGCGCGCTGGCCGAATATGTGGCGCTGTGCGGCCGTGGCGGCTCCCTGCCCTTCCAGGGGCTGGTGGCCTCGGCCGGCCTCGCCTCGCCCTTCGCGCCGGGGGCGCTGGCCGATGCGGTGCGCGAGGCCGAGGCGGCGCTGGGCTGACACCTTGGCGATGGGGGGCACGCAGGGCCGGGCGGGACCGCGCCTGCCATCGCAGCATTGCAGCGAGGGGCATGGCTGCTAGGCTGCCGCGACCAGAACACAGGAGAACGGCCCATGAACGCCCCGATCCGGACACTGGTGCTGGCCACGCTGCTGCTTCCCGGCATGGCCTCGGCGCAATCCTTCAGGATCCCCGACTGCACCACCATCCTCACCTGGTACGGCGAGGCAACGAAACAACCGGGCGAGGCACTCACGCTCGGCTGGCCCGGGCTTGGGGGTTTCACAACGCGCGAACTGCCGACCCTTTATGCATCGCCGCTCACGACACGGACCTTCGGCGCGCCGGTGCTGGAATGGAGCACGGAGGATACCCGGGCGCTCAGCACGGCCCTCAGTCGCTGCATGAGCGACCGCGGCCTGGGCGATCACCGCGCCACCTTCCGCGACATGCGCGGCGAGGTGATCCGCTCGGTCACGCCCTTCGTCCAGACCCGCGAACGCAGCCTGGAGAGCACGCGCGACGCGCTGGCCGCGCTGGCGGAAGCACCCTTCGATCCCAGCATTGGCCCGTTGTTCGCGGTGCTGCCCGGCGCGGACAACAACGATGCGCTGGAGGCCGCGCGGGAAGCCGCGCGCCGGGTGCGCGGCGAGGCTAGGCGGCCTGCGCTTGCGCTGGTGTCGGCCCGTCGCGGCTTGCTGCCGCAGGATGCGGAGGCGCTGATCGCCCCGGTCGCCGCCGCCCAGGTGCCGCTGCGCCGCCAGCAGGCGCGCGAGGCGCGGCTGGCCGAGCTGCAGGCGGTACCCGAGGATCTGCAGGGGCTGCGCCAGCTGGATCGCCTGGCGCAGCAGGATCTGGCGGATCGCGGCGTGGCGCCCGAGGACCATCCGGCCATGGAAGCGGCGCTGGAGGGAAGGCGGGCGGCCGTCGTCCTGGCCATGGTGCGCGGCTACGCGGAACGGGCCGCGGAGGTCAGCGAAGATGCCGCCGGCCTCAGCCAGCTGGACCGGCTGGGCCGCGACTTCACCCTGCGCCAGCTGCCCGAAGCCGCGCAGCTCGAGGTGCAGCAGGCCCTGGAGGAACGGCGCCAGGCGGTGGTCGTGGCGGCGGTGCGCCGCTTCCAGAGCCAAGCGGCCGAGGCGAGCGATGACCTTGAGGGCTTGCGCCTGCTGGACAGCATGGGCCGCGTCTTCACCCTGCGCCAGCTGCCCGAGGCGGCGCAGGCCGAGGTGACGGCCAGCATCGAGGCACGCCGGGAGCAGGTCCGCGCGGCCATGGTCGCCGCCATGCGCGCGCGCATCGAGAGCCTGCCCTCCAGCGCGGAAGGCGTGGCCGAGGCGGAGCAGATGCTGCGCAGCCGGGAAATCTTCGCCCTGGGCGACGCGGCGGCGGAATTGCGGGGCCGCATCGAGGCCCGCAGCGGCGAGATGGCGCACGCCGCGCTGAACGCCACCCTGGCCGAGATGATCGCCCTACCCGCGGGTATGGACGGGCTGCGCGACGGGCTGCGGCTGTGGCAGCAGGGGGTGGGGATGGGCCGCCATGTGGACCGTGCCGCCCTCACGGCCTTCGCGGAGAATGCCGGCAAGAGCCTCTCGGCCGTGGCCGAGGGTGCGCTGGGCGAGATGGAGCGCGAACTCGCCGCCATGCCCGCCACCGATGAGACGCTGATGATGCTGCGGCGCCGCGGCGTCCCGGAGGAGGCCTGGCCGGGTGCCGCGGAACTCACGCGCCAGCGCTTCATCGCCGCGATCCGAGCGCGCGAGGGGGAGATCCGCTCCGTGGTCAACGCCGCCGAGGCAGGGCCGCTGGCGGGGCGGAGCTACGCGCTGCGCGATGGGCGGATGCGGCTGGAGTTCGAGGAGGAGGGCCGCGTGGTGCTGACCGAGCGCGGCACGGAGGGCAAGGTCGCCGGCACCTATGAGGAGGCCACCGGCGATCGCATCCTCATCACCCTGCCCGACCGCAACTACGTGCTGCAGCGCGAGGGCCGGCGGCTGGATGGCGGCGGGCTGATGTTCTGGCGCGAGGAGGGGTGAGGGGGCGCCCCCTCCCCCTTCCCTTCACACGTCGAGGTTCGCCACCTTCAGCGCGTTGCCCACGATGAACTCGCGGCGGGGTTCCACCACCTCGCCCATCAGGGTGGAGAAGACGCTCTCGGCGTCCTCGGCGTCGGCCACGCGCACCCGCAGCAGGGTGCGGGTGGCGGGGTCGAGGGTGGTCTTCCACAGCTGGTCCGGGTTCATCTCGCCCAGGCCCTTGAAGCGCTGGAAGGTCAGGCCCCGCCGGCCCTGCGCCAGCATCCGGTCGAAGGCCGCCAGCGGGCCGGCGACGCGCGCCTCCGTGCTCTCGAAGGCCAGGGTTGCGGCTTCGCCGAAATCCGCCTTCAGCGTGGCGCGGCGCTCATCCAGCCAGCGCGCCTCGGCGCT
>SKWC01000312.1 GCA_007129145.1 Rubritepida sp. | reverse complement strand
CGGCGGTGGCGCTGCAGGTGATGGGCGCCGTGAACCCGCGCACCGCCACCCGCACCGTGCAGGCGCCGCCGCCGCCGGTGGAACTGGCCGAGGTGCTGGTGGCCGCCCGCCGCCTGCCGCGCGGCACGCTGCTGCGGCCGGAGGATTTCGTGGCGCGGCGCATCCCGGTGACGGAGGCGCCCGATGGCAGCATCCCCGCCACGGATGATGCGCGTTTGACCATGGCCGGCGCCCTGCTGCGTAACCCGCTGGAGCCGCGCGACCCGGTGCGGCGCGAGGATCTGATCAACCCGAGCGACCGCGGCTTCCTGGCCGCGGTGCTGCGCCCCGGCACCCGGGCCATCAGCGTCAGCGTGGATTTGTCGAGCGGCACGGCGGGGCTGATCTGGCCGGGCGACCGGGTGGATCTGATCCTGACGCAGCAGCGCAATGAACAGAATGTGCCGACCTCGCGCCGCACCTGGGGCGAGACGGTGCTGACCAATGTCCAGGTCATCGCGGTGGACCAGCGGCTGAGCCAGGGCGGTGACCCCAATGTGACCGCGGATGATCGGCGCGCCGCGCGCACCGTGACGCTGGAAGTCACGCCGGAACAGGCGGAAAGAGTCGCGGTTGCAACCCGTTTGGGACGTTTGAGCCTTGTGGTTCGTTCCGCGGAGGATGAAGATGCACCCATGGCTGGTGCCCTGCCCGCGCCGCGCCCGCAGACCGTGTTCGGCAGCGATGTCTCGCCCGCGCTGGGCCAGGACGCCGAGCGCGGGGTGCGGCTTCGCGTGATCCAGGGCGCCGAAGACACCGAGGTGACGTTCCGCTGATGCCACAGACATGTTTCGCCCGCCGCCTGCCCCATCTGCTGCTGGTCCTCGCGCTGGGGGTTGTCCTGGCGATGGGGGCGGGCCCCGCGCGGGCGCAGCCTGTGGCCGAGCCGGCGCCGACCGGCTTCCCCACCGAGCCGCCGCTGCTGATTGATGTGGTGGTGGCCACCGGGGTGGGGCGCGTGCTGCAGCTTCCGGCCGCGGCCTCGACCATCCTGGCGGCCAATCCGCAGGTCGCGCGGGTGCAGGCGACCTCGCCCACCACGCTGTTCGTGATCGGCGTGCAGCCGGGCCGGACCAATGTGATCGCGACGAATGAGCAGGGGCGCGTGATCATCGAATATGCCGTGACGGTGCTGCCCGCGACGGCGGCGCAGCGCGAGGGTGCGGAGCGGCCGGCGGCCGCGGCGGCGGTGGCGCGGGTGAACATCCCCGAGTTGCAGGCGCTGCTGCGCGGCGCCGTGCCTGGCGCGGAGAATGTGACGCTGCGCCGGGTGGAAACCCGCGTGGTGCTGGGCGGAACGGTGCCCACGCCGGAGGCCGCCCAGCGCGTGCTGGCGGTGCTGGGCACGGCGCTGGATGGCTCGGCCGTGGTGAATGAGATGCTGGTGCTGTCGGCGCTGACGGTGAACGTCCGGGTGCGGGTGGCCGAGGTGTCGCGCCAGGTCACGCGGGAGCTTGGCTTCTCCTGGTCGGCCTTCGGCAGCTTCGGCGGCTTCCTGCTGGGCTTCCAGAGCCCGCTGGGCGGGCCGGCGGCCAGCGTGCTGGGGCAGCCGGGGCGCGGGGCGCTGGGCTACCGCAGCGGCAACCTCGACCTGAACGCGCTGGTGGATGCGCTGGCGCGCGACCAGCTTCTGACCATCCTGGCCGAACCCAACCTGACGGCGCTTTCCGGCGAGACCGCGAGCTTCCTGGCGGGTGGCGAGTTCCCGGTGCCGGTGGCGACGACGGACACCGGGCGCATCACCATCGAGTTCAAGCAGTTCGGCGTGAGCCTGGCCTTCGTGCCCACGGTGCTGGCGCCGAACCGGCTGAACCTGCGCATCCGCCCCGAGGTGAGCGAGCTGTCGGAGCAGGGCGCCATTGACGTGCCCCTGGGCGCGGGGTCGCTGCGGATCCCCGCGCTGTCGGTGCGGCGGGCCGAGACGACGGTGGAGCTGGGCAGCGGCCAGTCCTTCGCCATCGCGGGGCTGCTGCAGCGCAACCTGACCATGACGGGCGACGGGCCGATGGGCCTGTCGGAAATCCCGGTGCTGGGCGCGCTGTTCCGCTCCGACCGCTTCCGCCGCAGCGAGACGGAGCTGGTGATCATCGTGACCCCCTATGTGGTGCGGCCGGTCTCCGACCCCTCGGCGCTGCAGGCACCGACGGACGGGCTGGTTGCGGCCAATGACCTCGAACGCATCCTGTTCATGCGCCAGACCCGCCCGGGTGCTGGCCGCGTGCCGCGCGATGCCGGCTTCATCGTGGAGTAGGCCCGATGCGCATCCTTACCTTGATCCCCGCACTGCTGCTGCTGACCGCCTGCGAGGGCGGCGGCGCCGGGCTCGACCGTGCCGGCATGTGGCAGCCAACCGGCGTGAATGAGCACAACCTGCGCGCGATGCTGGCCGATCCGGATCATCTGAACGAGGGTATCGGCACGCCGCGCAGCCGTTCCGTGACGGCGGTGGCGCCGATCACCCGGCTGGATGCGGGCGAGCGGCCGGAACTGCCGGAAGTGCGATCCTCCTCCGTGCGGGTGCGCTGACATGTCCGACACGCGGCCCGGCCCGAAGGCGGAACCCGATTTCGTGCGCGGCGGCCGGCTGCCGCTGCTGGCCTTCGTGACGGATGAGGTGAGCGAGAACGCGCTGCGCACGGCGCTGGGGGCGATGGTTCCAGGGATGGAGATCCGCCGCGGCGACGTGCTGGCCGCGACGCGCGCCCTCGGGCGGGAGGAGCAGCCCGAGGCGCTGATCGTGGACATTGAGGGCGTGTCGGACGCCTATGGGGCGCTGGACCAGCTCGCGTCGGTGTGCACGCCGAACATGCGTGTGCTGGTGGTGGGCGACCGCAACGAGATGGGGTTCTATCGGGAGCTGACGCAGAATTTCGGCGTCTCGGAATACATCTACAAGCCGCTGACGCGGATCAACGTCACCAATCTTTTCGGCCCGCATGTCAACCAGAACGGCGAGATCCCGAGGGCGGGCAGCAGCCGTCAGGGCCGGATCGCGGCGGTGATGGGCGCACGCGGCGGGGTCGGATGCACCACGGTGGCGGTGAATCTCGGCCTGTCCTTGGCGGAAACGACCCAGGGCCATGTCGCGATCGTGGACATGAACCTGTCGGGCGGGACGTCGGCGCTGATGCTGGGCGTGAAGCCGCCGACCGGGCTGCGCTTGGCGCTGGAGGAACCGGGGCGGGTGGACGCGCTGTTCCTCGACCGCGTGTCGGTGGAGGTGGGGACCCGGGTGCGGCTGATCGCCGCCGAGGAACCGCTGGACAGCGACCCGGCGCCGACGGCGGAGGGCGTGACGCGGCTGATCTCGCTCCTGCAGGAACGGTTCAACCATGTGGTGATCGACCTGCCGCGGCCGCTCGGACCGCGCGGCCGGCAGGTGCTTTCGGCGGCGCGGGCCGCGGTGATCGTGCTGACGCCCGAGATCGGCGGGGTGCGGGATGCGGTCGCCCTGCGCCGGATTGCTGAGACGATGGGGCATGGCGCCACCACCCTGACCGCGTTGAACCGGGACGGGGCGCCGGGTGCCATGGCGCGCGAACTGCTGAAGGAAGGGCTGGGCGCGGAGCCGGATGCGCGCATCCCGGACCTGCCGAAGGTGCTGCCGCGCACGGCCAATCTGGGCGAGCCGGCGATCCGCGCCAGCAACGCCTTCCGCAAAGGCCTCGCGCCCCTCGTTCGCGAGATCGGCGGGGCGCAGGCTGTGGCCGCGCCCGGCTTCCTGGGCAGGCTTTTCGGGAGGGGGACACGATGAGGACCTTCGGCCGTCGCGACGCTTCGCAGACCCTGAGTGATCTGCCGCCCCTGAATGACGAGAACGCGCTCGCGATCATCGAGCCGGTGGCCGATGAAGGCCGTCTGCAGACCGACATCGAGGATCGGCGCATGGAGGCGCTGCGCGCCTATGTGATGGAGCGCATCGATCCGGTGGCGGCGGCGGCGCTGCCCATGCGGGAGCTGCGCCAGCAGATCGAGGCGCTGCTGCATGCCCAGGCGAACCGGGACCGGATGGATCTCTCGGCGCGCGACCAGGCGGCGATGGCCGAGAAGCTCGCGCAGGACATGCTGGGCTACGGGCCGCTTGAGCCGCTGCTGGCCGACGACACCGTGGACGACATCATGGTGAACGGCCCCGAGCGCGTGTTCGTGGAGCGCCAGGGCATGTTGCAGCGCGTGCCGGTGCGCTTCCGCGATTCCGCGCAGGTCGCGTCCATCGCGCAGAAGATGGCGGCGACCATCGGGCGGCGCATCGATGAATCGAGCCCGCTGGTGGACTGCCGCCTGGCCGACGGCAGCCGCGTGAACGTGGTGTTCCCGCCGCTCGCGCTGGATGGGCCGTATATCTCCATCCGCAAATTCGCCCGCAAGCGGCTGGACTTCCAGGGCATGGTGCAGGTTGGCAGCATGTCCCAGCAGGTCGCCCGCCTGCTGGAGGTCGCGGCGCGGGCCCGGCTGAACGTGCTGATCTCGGGCGGCACGGGTTCGGGCAAGACCACGCTGCTCAACGCCATGAGCCGCATGATCGACATGCGTGAGCGCATCGTCACCATCGAGGACGCAGCCGAGCTTCAGCTGCAGCAGGTGCATGTGGTCCGCATGGAGACGCGCCCGCCCAACCTGGAGGGCGAGGGCGAAGTCACGCAGCGCGACCTGGTGCGCAACGCGCTGCGCATGCGCCCCGACCGCATCATCCTGGGCGAGGTGCGCGGCAGCGAGGCCTTCGACATGCTGCAGGCGATGAACACGGGCCATGACGGCTCGATCTGCACGGTGCACGCGAACACGCCGCGCGACGCGCTGACCCGCATCGAGAACATGGTGCAGATGGGGGTGGTGAACCTGCCGCTGAAGGCGATCCGGACCCAGATCGGCGGCGCCCTCGACCTGATCGTGCAGATCGAGCGCATGCGCGACGGCGTGCGCCGCGTGGTCGCCATCTCGGATGTGGTCGGGCTGGAGGGGGATGTCCTCACCCTCGAGGATGTGGCCGAGTTCCATTATGAGGGCGACGACGCGGCGGGGCGCATCAGCGGCCGCTACCACCTGCCGGGGATGCGGCCTTCCTTCCTCAATCGCCTGAAGTATTTCGGCCTGGATGACGCCTGGATGCGGGCGACGCAGGATGGCTGAGCTGCTGGCCATCTCGCCGCTACTGCTGCTGCTGGCGGCGCTGGCGCTGCTCCTGTTGGCGCTGATGGCGCGCGTGATGGAGCACCGCAAGGCACGCGAGGAAACGGCCCGGGTGCAGGACATCGTCGCGCGCGGCCTGCCGCAGGGGCGCACATCCGTCACCGGGCCCACGCCCACCGTGTTCCGCGAGGCCGAGCATGTCGGGCTGTGGTCCCGGCTGGTCGCCATCACCGGCCACAACACCGACATGACCCGCCTCAGTGGTCCCCCTCCCGCGCTGGTGCTGCTGCTGGGTGGCCTGGCGGCGGGCGGGCTGTTCGTGCTGCTCAATCCGCGGTTGGGCCCATTGCTGGCCGCGCTGGTGGGGCTGCTCGGCGGGCTGCTGCTGACCAACCTGATCTTCCGCGCGCAGCGGCGCAGCTGGCAGCGCCGGCTGTTCGAGCAGATTCCGGATGCGATGGGCATGATCACGCGCGCCATCCGCACCGGCCTGCCGTTGAACGACGCGCTTGAGTCGGTGGCACGCGACATGCCCGAGCCGACTCGGTCGGAATTCGCGCGGCTGATCGGGGATGTGGCCATCGGCCGTGGGATCGATCAGGCCCTGCTCAAGCTGCGCGACCGCTCCGGCTTGCCGGAATACGGCTTCCTCGCGGTGACACTGAACCTGCAGGCGCGTACCGGCGGCAGCCTTGCGGAGACATTGGAGAATCTCGGGGAGCTGGTGCGCAAGCGCGTCGGCATGGCGGCCAAGGTGAAGGCCCTGACCGCCGAGGCGCGGCTTGGCGCGATTGTGCTCATTGCCATCCCTCTGCTGGGCGTTGCGGTCATGTCGATGCTGCGGCCGGGCTACGCGCGCTTCTTCATCGACAACCCCACGGGCGTGAATCTCGCGATCATCGCGGCCGTGATGTCCGGGATCGGCATCCTGATCATCCGCACCCTGATCCGCCGCACGATGGAGGATTGAGCCGTGGTCATTTCCAACACCATGCTCATCGCCGGCATCGCCCTGCTGCTGACGCTGACGCTGGGCGTCGTGGTCGCCGCGCTGACGAGCCGGATGGCGGAGGAGCAGACGCTGCGCTCCCGCCTCGCGGAGGCGATGGGCGGGCGCGGCCGCGTGCCGCGCGTCGGCGGGCTGGGACGATGGCTGACCGCGCCCTTCCAGGCGATCGGCCGGAGCATGCGCAACACCGCGCTGTTCGACGACAAGGACCTGCACAACCTCGAGCGGGCGGCGACGGCCTACGGTATGCACGGCCCCTCCGCTGTCCAGGCCTTTGTGGGAGCCAAGCTGCTGCTGCTGCTGGGGCTGCCGGCGATCGCCTTTTTCGTGGCCCAGCAGATCGGCCAGCCATTGCTGACAAGCCTTTTCGCGATGGGCGGCGGCCTGGTCGTGGCCATCGCGGGTTCCGCATTCGCGCTGCGCATGATCGTTGCGCCTTATCAGAGGCAGCTCCGCCTTGGCCTGCCTGACGCCCTGGACCTGCTGGTCGTGTGCGCGGAGGCCGGCCTCGGGGTCGAGACGGCACTCCAGCGGGTCTCGACGGAATTGGCGCGGTCGAACCGGCCAATGTCGCATGAACTGGCCGTGCTCTCCCAGGAGCTTCGCCTGCTGCCTGACCGCAGCGAGGCGCTGGCGCGCTTCGCCGGGCGATCCGCAGATGACCGGTTCCGCCAGATCGCCGCCACCCTCAGCCAGACCATGCGGTATGGCACGCCGCTGGCCCAGGCGATGCGCACCCTCGCGAGCGACCT
>SKWC01000372.1 GCA_007129145.1 Rubritepida sp. | reverse complement strand
CTGGTCCGAGGCGCTGGTGCGCACCGCGCTGATCTGGATGACCTGCCTTGGCCTGGGTGTGGCGCTGCGCGCGGGCGCGCTGGTGGCGATAGACGCGGCGCTGCGCGCCAGCCCGCCCGCCCTGCGCCGCGCGCTGGAGGCCGCCGCCCTGGCCTGCGTGCTGGGGCTGATGGGCGTGCTGTTCTGGTTCGGCTGGTCCATGGCCGGCCGCGTGCGCTTCCAGGAGATGGCCGGGCTCGAGATCTCGATGTCCTGGGGCTATGCGGCCATTCCCATCGGCGCCTGCTTCGCCATGGTGGGCGCGCTGGCCCGCTTCCTCGACCGCCCCGCGGCCGAGGCGGAGATCATCCGATGAGCGGTGCGATGCTGACCGTGATGCTGGTGCTGTTCGCCGCCGCCGTTCCGGTGGCGGTGGCCATCGGCATCGCCGCCATCTGGGGCATCGCGGGCTTCACCAGCTTCCCGCTGATCGTGGCCGCGCAGCAGATCTTCGTGGCGATGGACCGCTTCCCGCTGGCCGCCATCCCCTTCTTCATCCTGGCGGGCAACCTGATGGATGTGGGCGGCATCTCGCGCCGTCTGGTCGAATTCGCAAAGTCCATCGTGGGCGGCATCCAGGGCGGGCTGCCGGCCACCTGCATCGTGACCTGCATGATCTTCGCGGCCATCAGCGGATCATCGGTGGCCACCACCTTCGCGGTCGGCGCCATCATGATCCCCGCCCTGGTGCGGCACGGCTATCCGGTGGGCTTCGCCGCCGCGCTGCAGGCCACCGCGGCCGAACTGGGCGTCGTCGTGCCGCCCTCCATCCCCATGATCCTGTATGGCGTCACCACCCAGACCAGCATCCCCGAACTGTTCCTCGCGGGCTTCATTCCCGGCCTGCTGATCGCCGCCGCGCTGGTGGCGACCGTGCTGGTCTGGTGCCGCATCAAGGGCTGGGGCAAGCAGGATGGCGAGGGCCGCCTGCCCTTCCTCACCGCCACCCGACAGGCCGGCTTCGCGCTGCTGATGCCGGTGGTGGTGCTGGGCGGCATCTATGGCGGCATCACCACGCCGACCGAGGCCAGCGTCATCGCCGTGGTCTATGCTCTGATCGTGGGCGTGCTGATCCACCGCGAGATCCGCCCGCGCGACCTCTACACCGTCTTCGGCCGCAGCGTGATCAGCGCCACCGTCATCCTGTTCATCATCGCCTGCGCGGGGCTGTTCTCCTGGCTGCTGAACCGCCAGGGCGTGCCCGATGCCGCCGCCACATGGCTGGTCGCCACCTTCGACGGGCCGGCGCTGTTCCTGCTGGGCGCCAACATCTTCCTGTTCTTCGTGGGGATGTTCGTCGAGACCTCGGCCTCCATCATCGTCCTGGCACCCATCCTGCAGGAGGCCGCCGCGCGCTTCGGCATCGACGGCGTGCATTTCGGCATGATCATGGTGGTGAACCTGGCGCTGGGCATGATCACCCCGCCCTTCGGGGTGAATTTGTTCGCCGCCGCCCAGGTGGCGGGGACGAGCATCGGGCAGATGATGCGCTACCTGCCCGTGTTCATCGCGGTGATCCTGGCCTGCCTGATGGTCATCACCTATGTGCCGCAGGTCGCGCTGTTCCTGCCCACCCAGATCTTCCGGTGAGGCTTGCGGGCGCGCGCCGCCGGGCCAGATGACAGCCAGGGCCGACAGGAGGCGATGATGGTGCTGAAACTGCTCTGCGCACAGGTGCTGCTGACGAAGCTGGCGATCCGCGGCGCGTTCACGGTGGGGGCCGTGGCCGGCACGGCCGGCGTGATCGGGCTGTGCGCCCTGCGCCGTGCCGTCCAGGAACGCCGCGCCGAGGCCTCAACCGCCGGCGAGTGAGGCCAGCGCCGCGCGGCTGTGGTTCGCGCGGAAGGGCGGCAGGGCCGCGCATCCGGGGGGCTGGGCCGCATCCAGGCTGAGGCGCAGCGCCGCGAGGTCCTCGGCCTCGTCCACATCATGCCAGGCGGGCAGGACATCCAGCCGCAGCCCCGCCGCTTCGGCGCGTGACCTTGTGGCGTCCAGCAGGCCGGGCTGGCTCCAGGGCATGTCGCGCAGCAGCTCCGGCAGCGGCCGCGCGAGCGCGATGGCGCAATAGCCGCCATCGAGGGCCGGGATCAGCGCGGCATCCGCCCCGCCCAGCACGGCGGCCGGCAGCAGTTCCAGCAGGGCGGGCGGGATGGTGGGCGCATCCGTGCCGATCAGCAGGGCGCAGGGCGCGCCCGTGGCAAAAAGGTGGTCGAATGCCGCTTCCATCCGTGCGCCGAGGTCGCCCTCGGGCTGTGGCGCGAGCGGCCAGCCGGGCAGCAGCGCCGCCATCTCATCCCCGGCGTCTGCGGGGCTGTGGAACAGGGTAAGCGGGGCGGCGTAGCGCGGCGCGAGCGCGGCCAGGAGCGCGGCACTGTCCAGCAGGAAGGCGCGTGCCAGCCTCGCCGCGGCCTCGGGGCCGATCACCCGCGCCAGCCGCGTCTTGCTCACACCCGGGCGGGGCGGCTTGGCCATCAGCCCGAAGGCGGCGCGCATGATGCTCAGGCCCGCGCCAGCACCCGGCCCGCCACCGCATCGAGCTTGGCCAGCAGCGCCGGGTCGCGCTTCTCGGGCGCGGTGATCAGCGCGTGTTCCAGCGCGCGGTCGCAGCCGGCCGGGCAGGCCCCGCGCGGCCGGCCGATGCGGGGCACCAGCGCCTTGACCAGCGCCCGCGCCTTTTCGGCGTTGGCCGTGAGGACCTTCACGACCTGGTCCACGGTCACATGGTCGTGGCCGGGGTGCCAGCAGTCATAGTCGGTGACCATGGCGACCGAGGCGTAGCAAAGCTCCGCCTCGCGGGCGAGCTTCGCCTCGGGCATGTTGGTCATGCCGATCACGTCGCAGCCCCAGGCGCGATAAAGCTCGCTCTCGGCCCTGGTGCTGAACTGCGGCCCCTCCATGACCAGGTAGGTCGCGCCGCGGGTCATCGGCAGGTCGAGTTCGGCACCCGCGGCCTCCACCGCATCGCTCAGACGCGGGCAGGTCGGCTGCGCCACGCTGACATGCGCGACACAGCCCGGGCCGAAGAAGGATTTCTCCCGCGCGAAGGTGCGGTCGATGAACTGGTCCACGATGACGAAATGGCCGGGCGGATATTGCTCGCGCAGGGAGCCCACGGCCGAGAGCGAGATGACATCCGTCACCCCCGCCCGCTTCAGCGCGTCGATGTTGGCCCGGAAGTTCAACGCCGAGGGCGGCAGCGGGTGGCCCTTGCCGTGGCGCGGCAGGAAGACGCAGCGCACGCCGTCCAGTTGGCCGAACAGCATCTCGTCCGAGGGCTCGCCCCAGGGGGTGAAGACGCGCCGCCACTCGCGCCCCTCCAGCCCGTCGATGTCATAGACGCCGGAGCCGCCGATGATGCCGATGACGGGCTGGACGGGGGTGCTCATGGCGTGTGCTCAGCCGCGCTGCGTGACGGGCACGTAGTCGCGACGGCCGGGGCCGGTGTAGAGCTGGCGCGGGCGGCCGATGCGCTGCGTCGGGTCCTCGATCAGTTCCTTCCACTGGCTGACCCAGCCGACCGTGCGCGCCACCGCGAAGATCACGGTGAACATGCTGGTCGGGATCTTCATCGCCTTGAGGATGATGCCCGAATAGAAATCCACGTTCGGATACAGTTTGCGCGAGATGAAATAGTCGTCGCTCAGCGCGATCCGCTCGAGTTCGCGGGCGATCTCCAGCAGCGGCTCATGCTCGACGCCGAGTTCGGCCAGGACCTCGTCGCAGCTCTCCTTCATGATCTTCGCGCGCGGGTCGAAATTCTTGTAGACCCGGTGGCCGAAGCCCATGAGCTTGGTGGTGCTGCCCTTGTCCTTCACCTCGCTGATGAAGGCGGGGATGTTCTTCACATCGCCGATATCGGCCAGCATCTTGAGCACCGCCTCATTCGCGCCGCCATGGGCGGGGCCCCACAGGGCGGCGATGCCCGCGGCGATGCAGGCGAAGGGGTTGGCGCCGGTCGAGCCGGCCAGCCGCACCGTCGAGGTGGAGGCGTTCTGCTCATGGTCGGCGTGCAGCACCAGGATGCGGTCCATCGCCTTGGCCAGCACCTCCGGCACCTGGTATTCCTCGGCCGGCACCGACATCAGCATGTGGATGAAGTTGCGCGCATAGCCCTGCGGCTGGTTGGACAGGCTGTTCTTCGGATACACGAAGGGCTGGCCGAGGGCGTATTTGTAGGCCATCGCCGCGATGGTCGGCACCTTCGCGATCAGGCGGAAGGCGGCGATGCGGCGCGCTTCGGCGTCATTGATGTCCAGGTTGTCGTGGTAGAAGGCCGCCAGCGCGCCAACCACGCCGCACATGACGGCCATCGGGTGCGCGTCGCGGCGGAAGCCGTCGAAGAAGCGGCGGATCTGCTCATGCACCATGGTGTGGTAGGTCACACCGTCGCGGAACTCCTTGAGTTCCGCGGCATTCGGCAGGTCGCCGTTCATCAGCAGGTAGCAGACCTCGATGAAGTCGCTGTGCTCGGCCAGCTGCTCGATCGGGTAGCCGCGGTACATCAGAACGCCGGCATCGCCGTCGATGTAGGTGATCTTGCTGTCGCAGCTCGCGGTTTCGCCGTAGCCGGGGTCGAAGGTGAAGATCCCCATCTGGCCATAGAGCTTGCGGATGTCGGCCACCTGCGGCCCCTCGGTGCCGCTGAGAAGCGGCAGGGACATGCTCTTGTTGGTGCCGTCGATGCTGATGGTGATGGAGCCGTTGCTGCTGCTCATGGTCGGACTGCCTTCCTGCGGGACTGGGCGCGGGTTCTGTCGCCTGCGCGGGTGCTGCGGCGCAGAATAAGCGCAAAGCGACGCTTGTCCATTCCGGGGGTGGGGCGGCCCCTACCCCAGCAGCCAGTCGCGCACTTCCTGCCAGCCGGCGCGGTCTGGGGCGCAGATCAGCCCGCCCTGGTGGCGCAGGGCCGAATAGGGCGCGCCGTCGAACTGGGCCGCATAGCCGCCCGCCTCGGCATGGATCAGGTTGCCCGCCGCATGGTCCCAGGGCAGCAGCCGGTTGTAGACCAGCACATGCGCGCCCCCGGTGCAGACCAGCCGGTATTCCTGCGCGGCGCAGCGGAAATTCATCACCGAGGCGAAGCCCGCGAGCTTGGGCAGCACCTGCGCCTTGCGGTCGCGCGGCATGAACCCCCAGGAAATGGCGCCGAGCATCCGGCTCAGCGGCACCGGCGCGGCCACCCGGCAGTCATGCAGATGCCCGGAACTGCCCTCGACCCAGGCGCCCTCGCCGCGCAGCGCCATCAGCGTGTCGTCGCCCAGCGGGTCATGGATCCAGGCGGCGATGGTCTCGCCGCGCCAGATCGCGGCCGCCATCACGCCGAACAGCGGCACGCCGGCCGCGAAATTGGCGGTGCCGTCCACCGGGTCCACCACGACGCACAGCGATTCCTCGGCCATCCGCACGAGGCGCGAGGGGTCGGCGGCGGCGGCTTCCTCGCCCAGCACCCAGGCCTCGGGCAGCAGCCGCGCCAGCCACGCCTCGATGTGTCTCTCCGCGGCGGTGTCGGCCTCGGTCACGAGGTCCAGCGGGCCGGATTTGGTGCGCACATCGCCCTCGGCCAGGCGGCGGAAGCGCGGCATGATCTCGGCCTGCGCGGCGGCGCGCAGCAGATGCGCGACCTCGCGCGCCACGGCGGCGGAAATCCTCATGCGAGCTGCGCCCAGCGCTCTCGATCCGCCGGGGAAAGCCGCACGGTCAGGCGGATCAGCCCCTCCTCGTCATGGCGCTCCAGCACCTCGGCGTGGCGGTAGAGCCAGGCCAGCCGCGCGCCATCGGCCGGCACCAGCGCCAGATGCTCGACGACCATGCCCGCGGCCAGGCGCTCATCGAGGGTGGCCTGCAGCGCCTCCAGCCCCTCGCCCGTCAGCGCCGAGACCGCGAGGCCCCCGCCCGCGCGCGCGGCCACCGCCTCGGGCCCGCCCAGCAGATCGGCCTTGTTCAGCACCTCGATGCAGCGGCTGCGCCAGTCCTGCGCCAGCGGCGCGTCCGGGCCCTCGGTCATGCCGTCCAGCACGGCATGGACATCGGCGCGCTGCGCCCCGCTGTCAGGATGCGCCACGTCGCGCACATGCAGGATGATGTCCGCCGCCGCCACCTCCTCCAGCGTGGCGCGGAAGGCCTCCACCAGCTGGGTCGGCAGGTCGGAGATGAAGCCCACCGTGTCCGACAGGATGGCCTGCCGGCCCGATGGCAGGCTGATCTGGCGCATGGTCGGATCGAGGGTCGCGAACAGCTGGTCCTGGGCATAGACGCCCGCACCGGTCAGCGCGTTGAACAGGGTGGATTTGCCGGCGTTGGTGTAGCCGACCAGCGCGATCACCGGATAGGGCACGCGCTCGCGCGCGCGGCGGTGCAGGCCGCGGGTGCGCCGCACCTGCTCCAGCTCGCGCTTCAGGCGGATGATGCGATCGCCGATGATGCGCCGGTCCAGCTCGATCTGCGATTCGCCCGGCCCGCCCAGGAAGCCGAAGCCGCCGCGCTGGCGCTCGAGGTGGGTCCAGGAGCGCACGAGGCGCGAGCGCTGGTAGTCGAGATGCGCGAGTTCCACCTGCAGCGCGCCCTCGCGCGTGCGGGCGCGCTCACCGAAGATTTCCAGGATCAGGCCGGTGCGGTCGATGACCTTGGCCTTCCAGGCGCGCTCCAGGTTGCGCTGCTGCACGGGGGTGAGGGCGGCGTCCACGATCACCAGCCCGGCCTGCTGCTCGACCAGCGCCTGGCCCACGGCCGCGACCTGGCCCTCGCCCAGCAGGGTGGAGGGGCGGCGGGCGCGCAGCGGGTGGATCGCCTGGTGGACGATCATCACGCCGATGGAGGCGGTGAGCCCCACGGCCTCGGCCAGCCGCGCCTCGGCGGCGCGGGGCATCGCACCCGGCGCGCCGAACTCGGTCACATTGCCGCGCGCGGGGCGTTCATAGGGCAGGATGACGGCGGCGCGCGTGGGCGGCGCCGCGGTGGCCTCAGCTGTCGCGGGCAGGGGTGGGCTCCCGCGTCATGGTCAGGGTGGTCTCGCGCTGGGGTGCGCCGGCGGCACCCCCCTGCCCGGCTGATCCGGCGCTCTGCGATCCGGCGCCCTGCGTGCCCCCAGCGCCCTGGCCTGTCCCCTGGCCTGTCCCTTGGGCCGCGGCCTGCGGGTCGAACAGCATGATGGGAGCGCCCGGCATCACGGTGCTGATTGCGTGCTTGTAGACCAGCTGGGTATGGCCGTCGCGCCGCAGGAGCACCGAGAAATTGTCGAACCAGGTGATGATTCCCTGGAGCTTGACCCCGTTCACCAGGAAGACGGTGACGGGCGTCTTGCTCTTGCGGACGTGGTTCAGGAACACGTCCTGCACGTTCTGGGATTTCTCGGCCATGCCGGCCCCCTTCCTCTTATTGGTCGCGGGTCGCTCCCGCTTCTCAATGCTTCCGACTCTCGGCATTCCACGCGCACTTGTCCAGCGTGCAGAGATGCGCGGCCAGCGCATGGCCATCGGCGAAAAGGAGATCGGGCGCAGCGCGCTCCACCCCGCCATCATGCGCCGCATCGCCCAGCAGCACCGCCCGGCAGCCCGCCGCGCGCGCCGCCTGCATGTCGAGGACGGTGTCCCCCACATACCAGACATCCGGCCCCGGCGCATGGCCCAGCGCGCCGAGCGCCATCAGAAGCGGCGCGGCATGCGGCTTGTCGGCCACCGCATCCCCCGCCCCCACCAGCACGCCGAAGCGGGCCGCGAGGCCAAGCTGCGCGGCCTCGCGCCGCAGCAGCGGCCCCTGCTTGTTGGACACGACGCCGAGCGGCCAGGGCGTTGCCGCCTCCAGCATGGGCAGCGTGCCGGGCAGCGGCTGCACGGCGCCAGGAGGCGCGGCGTCGATCGCGGCATAGAAGATGTCGCGCGCGCGCTCCCACTCCGTGCCGAAATGCTCGGGGAAGGAATCGCGCAGCGACTTGCGGACATTGGCCAGCACCTCGGCGCGTGACCACTCGGGCTTGCCGAAGGCGGCGAAGGTGGCGTTCAGCGCCGACTGGATCACCGCCCAGCCATCCACCAGGGTGTTGTCCCAGTCGAACAACAGGACCCGCGGCGGGCTCATGCCGCGGCGGCGTTGCCGGCGGCGCGGTGCACATGGGCCGCGAACAGCGCGAACAGCCGGCGCGTCATCGGCCCCACCGCGCCATCGCCGACCGGCCGGCCATCCACCGCGGTGATCGGCTTCACGAAGGAGGTGGCCGAGGTCAGGAAGCATTCGCGCGCCGCGGCCAGTTCATCCAGGCTGAAGCCCTCCTCGCGATACGCGATGCCGGCCGCCTCCAACTCCCCGATCAGCGCGCCGCGGGTGCAGCCGGGCAGGATGACGGGGTCGAGGTGGCGGGTGCGCAGCACGCCCTCGGCGTCCACGATCCAGATGGTGGTGGCGGCACCCTCGTTCACCATGCGGGTGGCGGGGTCGAACAGGATCGCCTCCTCCGCGCCGGCCTCGCGCGCGGCCTGGCGGGCCAACACGTTGGGCAGCAGGTTCGTGCTCTTGATGTCGCGCCGCGCCCAGCGCAGGTCCGGGGCGGTGATGCAGCCAATGGCCCAGCGGTCGGGGTCGGTCGGATAGGGCGCCACGCGGCGGATGGTCACCACCAGCGCGGGCTGGACGGGCTTGTTGGGGAAGGCGTGGTCGCGCTTCGCCACCCCGCGCGAGACCTGCATGTAGAGCAGCCCCTCGCTCAGCCGGTTGCGCCGCGCCACCTCGTGCAGCACCAGGCGCAGCGCGGCGCGCGGCATGGGCATGGGGAGGTGGATCTGCTTCAGCGAACGCTCCAGGCGCTCAAGGTGGCGGTCCTCGTCCACGAAGCGCCCGCCATGCAGGTGCACCACCTCATAGATGGCGTCGCCGAACTGGTAGCCACGGTCCTCGATGTTCACCGCGGCCGCGCGCTGCGGCAGGTAGGTGCCGTTCACATAGGCGATCTTCGACATTCTCGATGTTCCCGGATGCGCTGGGCTGGGGTCAGCCATTGCCCGCCGATTTTTCCTCGGCCTGGACGTTGAGGAATTTGAGCTTTCGGTGCAGCGCGCTGCGCTCCATGCCGACGAAATTGGCGGTGCGGCTGATGTTGCCGCCGAAGCGCAGCAGCTGCGCCTCCAGATACTGCCGCTCGAACATCTCGCGCGCCTCGCGCAGGGGCAGCGTCATGATCTCGCTGGAGCGATCCAGCCGCAGCATGGCCGGTGCGGCCGAGACGATCTCCGGCGGCAGGGCGTCGGCGCGGATCGGCGTCTGGGCGTCGCCCGGCGCCATGATCAGCAGCCAGTCGATCAGGTTGCGCAGCTGGCGGACATTGCCCGGCCAGTCATAGGTCTGCAGCGCGGCCAGCGTGTCCTCGGACAGGGCGCGCGGCTGCAGCCCCGAGGCATCCACCGATCGCGACAGGAAATGCCGCGCCAGCGCCGGCACATCCTCGCGGCGCTCGCGCAGGGCGGGCACGCGCAGCGGCACCACCGAGAGGCGGTAGTACAGGTCCTCGCGGAAGCGCCCCGCGCCGATCTCGGCCTGCAGGTCGCGGTTGGTGGTGGCGATGACGCGCGCATCCACCTTCACCCGCGTGGCCCCGCCCAGCCGCTCGAAGCCCTGCTCCTGCAGGGCGCGCACGATCTTGCCCTGGGTCTCGAGCGGCATGTCGGCCACCTCGTCCAGCAGCAGCGTGCCGCCATGCGCGCGCTCCAGCGTGCCCAGGCGGCGTGGCGCATCGCCCTGGCCCTCCACGCCGAACAGCTCCTCCTCGATGCGCGCGGGGTTGAGCGTGGCGCAGTTCAGCGCGACGAAGGGCTCGCCCGCGCGGCGCGAACGCGCGTGCAGCATCCGCGCCGCGACCTCCTTGCCCGAGCCCGCGGGGCCGGTGATCAGCACGCGCGAATTGGTGGGTGCGACCTTCTCGATCGCGCCACGCAGCTGCGCCAGGACGCCCGAGGCGCCGATCAGCTCGGTCTCGGGGCCGGCGCGCAGGCGCAGCTCGTCCACCTCCCGGCGCAGCCGCGCCGCCTCCAGCGCGCGCTCGACCACCAGCAGCAGGCGGTCGGACTTGAAGGGCTTCTCGATGAAGTCATAGGCGCCCTGCTGGATGGCCTGCACCGCGGTCTCGATGGTGCCATGGCCCGAGATCATCACGCAGGGCACGCGCGGCTCCTCGCGGAGCATGGCCTCCAGTATGCCCAGGCCATCCAGGCGGGAGTTCTGCAACCAGATGTCCAGGACCACGAGCGAGGGCCGGCGCGCGCGGAACTGCTGCAGCGCTGCGTCGCTGTCGGCCGCCACCCGGGTGCCGTAGCCCTCGTCGGAGAGGATGCCCTCGATGAGCGCGCGGATGTCGGGCTCATCATCCACGATCAGGATGTCATGCGCCATGGCCGCGCCCCATCACAGCTTCCCTGCCGGAACCTCTTGCACCGGACTCTCGCCGGAGGGAACGGCCTCGGCCGGCAGCACCCGCCCGGGCAGCCACAGCTCCGCGCGCGCGCCGCCTCCCTCGAGCGCATCGCCCAGCACCAGGCGCCCGCCATGGTCCTCCATGATCTTCTTCACGATGGCAAGACCAAGGCCGGTGCCCTTGGGCTTGTGGGTGACATAGGGTTCGGTCAGGCGCTCGCGCTCCTCGCCCGCGGGCAGGCCGAGGCCGTCATCCTCCACGCGCACCGCGACCATCGGCCCGGCGCTGGCGAAGGACAGGCGGATGTGCCCCAGCGGCGCGGGCGGCTGGGGCTGCCCCTGGGCGCGCAACCGGATTGAATCGGCGGCGTTCTGCACCAGGTTCGCCACCGCCTGCTGGATCAGCCGGCGGTCGCAGGCGGCCTCGATCCGCCCCTCCGGGCGCCCTTCCGGCGGGGTGATCTCCCAGGCGATCTCGGGGCTCGCGGTGCGCGGCAGCACCAGGGCCTCGGCCGCCACCCGGCCCAGATCCTCCTCGCGGATCACCGGCTGGGGCATGCGGGCGAAGGCGCTGAACTCGTCCACCATGCGGCCGATATCCTCGACCTGGCGCACGATGGTGTCGGTGCAGGCCTTGAAGGTGTCCGGATCCTCCTGGATCTGCTTCAGGTAGCGCCGCTTCAGCCGCTCGGCGCTGAGCTGGATGGGGGTCAGCGGGTTCTTGATCTCATGGGCGATGCGCCGCGCCACATCCGCCCAAGCGGCCTGGCGCTGCGCCGTCAGCAGCGCCGAGATGTCGTCGAAGCTGAGCACGAAGCCCGCCCCCTCCATCTCGGGCGACACCCGTGCCAGCAGGGTGCGCCGCGCCGAGGGCGGGCCGAGCTTCACCTCGGCGGTGCGCGAGGTCACCGGCTGGGCCAGCAGGGCCGCGAACTCGGGCACCAGCTCGGCCAGCGGCCGGCCGATCTCGGCCTCCAGCTCCACGCCCAGAAGCTGGCTCGCGCTGCGGTTGGCCAGCGTCACCCGCATGCCCGCATCGAGCCCGATGACCCCGGCCGAGACGCCGCCCAGCACCGCCTCGGTGAAGCTCTGCCGGTCGGCGATCTGGCGGTAGGCCTCCATCAGCTCGCCCCGCTGCGCGGCCAGCTGGTTGGTCATGCGGTTGAAGGCGCGCGAGAGGCTGCCGACCTCGTCATCGGCGCCGCCCTCCTCGACCCGCACGCTGAGGTCGCCGCCGCGCACGCGCTCGGCCGCGGTGATCAGCCGCGATAGCGGCCGCGCCAGCTGGTTCGCCAGCACGAGGCCGACCAGAATCGCGGCCAGCAGGACCAGCAGCGCGCCGACCGCGAAGATCATGATGAAGGTGATCTGCAGCCGGTCGCGGTTGCGGTCCAGCGCCTGGTAGGCGGTCACCGCGGCTTCCGTGCGCGAGATATGCTCGAGCACCGAGCCATCCAGCGGGCGGCCGATCATCAGCATCATCTCGCTCGGCGGCGCCAGCGCCACCACCGCGCGCACCCGCCCCTCCTCCTCACCGGCCACCACCGCCACCTCGCCGCCCTGGGCGATCTCGACGGCCCAGGGCGGCGGCGGCGCCAGCAGGAAGGCCGAGGTGACGCCGGCATGGGCGACGATCCGGCCCAGCAGCGGCTCGAACACCACCGCCTCGGTCAGGCCACGCTGCCCGGCCTGCAGCCCCAGCACCCGCGCGAAGGCCAGGCTCTGGTCGGGCAGCAGCACCACCGCGCGGTTCAGGTCGTTCACCATGCCCAGCGCATCGGCCCGGATGGCGTTCTGGTGCTCCTCCAGATAGGCGCGCGAGGCCGAGAGCGAGGCCTCCAGCGCGATGCGCACCCGGTCGCTGAACCAGGCCTGGATGCCGAGGTTGAAGAAGGTGATGGAGAAGCCCGCCACCAGCATGGCCGGCACCACCGCCACCACCGAGAACAGCAGCACGAGGCGCGTGTGCAGCCGCGAGCCGGCCGAGCCGCGCCGACGCTCGGCCCAGACCCGGACCAGCCGCCCCGCCAGCGAGGCCAGCAGCAGCAGCACCAGCGCGGTGTTGGCCAGGAAGATCGCGGAGACCTGCCCCGGGCTGGTCGGTCCGAAGGGCGAGCCGTCCGAAAGCATGACGAAGGTGACGAGGCCCATCGCCAGCGCCGCCAGCGCGAGGCCGAGCGTCACACCCCGGCCCAGCAGCATGTCGGCCACCCGCCGCAGCAGCGGCGGGCGCGGCTTCGCCTCGCGCGGCATCATCCGGCCCCGGGTGTCATGACAGCCCCCGCACCACCGGCAGGTCCAGGTCCTTCAGCTTCTTGCGCAGCGTGTTGCGGTTCAGCCCCAGCATCGCCGCGGCCTTGATCTGGTTGCCGCGCGTGGCGCTGAGTGCGAGGCGCAGCAGCGGGCGCTCGACCTCGCTGATCACGCGCTCATGCAGGTCGCGCACCGGCATGCCGTCCTTGTGCGCGGCCATGAACAGCTTGAGGTGGCGCTCCACCGCCTGCTCCAGGCTCTCGCTCGCGCGGGGGGCGCCCTCGGCGGGCGGCTCGGCCTCGGCCAGCTCATGCGTCACCGCCTCCTCGCCGATCACCTCCTGCGGATACAGCGCGGCCAAGCGGCGCATCAGGTTCTCGAGCTCGCGCGCATTGCCCGGCCAGGCGTGGCGCTTCAGCCGCTCCAGCGCCTCGGGGCTCAGGGATTTGGCGGGCAGGCCGGAGGCGCGGGCGCGGTCGAGGAAGTGGCGCGCCAGCAGCGGGATGTCCTCGATGCGCTCGCGCAGGGGCGGCAGGCGGATCGGCACGACATTGAGGCGGTAGAACAGGTCCTCGCGGAACAGCCCGGCGCGGATGGCGGCGCGCAGGTCGCGGTGCGTGGCGGCGACGATGCGCGCATTGGCCTTGATCGGCTGGCGGCCGCCCACGGTGGTGAACTCGCCCTCCTGCAGCACGCGCAGCAGCCGGGTCTGGGCCTCGGGCGGCATGTCGCCGATCTCATCGAGGAACAGCGTGCCGCCGGCGGCCTGCTCGAAGCGACCCACGCCGCGGGTCAGCGCGCCGGTGAAGGCGCCGCGCTCATGGCCGAACAGCTCGCTCTCGATCAATTCGCGCGGGATGGCGGCCATGTTGATGGCGACGAAGGCCCCCTGCCGGCGCTTGCCGTAGTCGTGCAGGGCGCGCGCGATCAGCTCCTTGCCGGTGCCGCTCTCGCCGGTGACCATCACGGTCAGGTCCGCGGTGGTGAGGCGCGCGACCGTGCGGTAGATCTCCTGCATGGCCGGGCTGCGGCCCACCAGCGGCAGGCGCTCGTTGCTCTCGGCCTCCTCCTCGGCGGGGGCGGCGGTGGCGGGCCGCGCCAAGGCGCGCTCGACCACGGCCAGCAGCTCCTTCAGGTCGAAGGGCTTGGGGAGGTATTCGAAGGCGCCGCGCTGGGCGGCCTTCACCGCGGTGGTGAAGGTGGATTGCGCGCTCATGACCACGACGCGCAGGTCGGGCCGCACGCGGCGGATGCGCGGCAGCAGATCGAGGCCGTTCTCATCGGGCATGATCACGTCGGTGACCACCAGCTCGCCCTCGCCATCCTCGATCCAGCGCCAGAGCGTGGCCGCCGAGGAGGTGGCGCGCACATGATAGCCCGCCCGCCCCAGCGCCTGCGACAGCACGGTGCGGATGGCCCGGTCGTCGTCGGCGATCAGGATGGTGCGCGCTTCGCTCATTCGTCGGTCTCGGTCATGTCTTGGCCGGGCGGGGGCGCCGGCAGGGAAAGGCGGAACACGGTGCGGCCCGGGCGGCTGTCGCATTCGATCAGCCCGCCATGGTTCGCGATCAGCTTCGCCACCAGCGCGAGGCCGAGCCCCTGCCCGCCGCGCTTGGAGGTGACGAAAGGCTCGAAGAGCACGGCGCGCATCGCCTCGGGGATGCCGGGGCCGTTGTCGCGCACCGTCACGGTCAGCGGCAGATGCACCCGCTCGCCCGTGCCGGGGACGGCGATGCGCACGCCGTGGTGGTAGGCGGTGCCCAGCACGATCTCGCCCGGCGCGCCGTTCCAGCCGCCCTCGCCCACCGCCTCGGCGGCGTTCTTCACCAGGTTGAGCAGCACCTGGATCAGCTGGTCGCGGTCGCCCCAGACGGGCGGCAGCGAGGGATCGTATTCCTCCAGGATGCGCAGGTGGCAGGCGAAGCCCGACAGCGCCACGCGCCGCACATGGCCCAGCACCGAATGGATGTTCACCGCCCGCGGCGCGATCGGCCGGTCGGAGAACATCTCCATCCGGTCCACCAGCTTGCGGATGCGGTCCGCCTCCTCCTGGATCAGGGTGCACAGCTCGCGGTCGGCCTCGGAGGCGCCGTGCTCCAGCAACTGCGCCGCGCCGCGGATGCCCGACAGCGGGTTCTTGATCTCATGCGCCAGCATCGCCGCCATGGCGGTCGCTCCCCGCGCCGCCCCCAGGAAATGCATCTGGCGGTCCAGCATGGCCGCAGTCGAGCCATCCTGCAGGGTCAGCACCACGCAGCCGGGCATGTCGGGCAGCGGCGCGCAATAGGCCGAGACGCCATGCCGCCGCAGCCGGGGGCTTTCCAGCGTCAGGTCGTGGTCGGCCACCGGCGCCTCGCTGCGGCGCACCTGCGCCATCAGGCCGAACAGGCGGTTGTCCGGCGGCAGCAGGTCATCGAGCGCCATCTGCCCGAGCGTGGACTGGGAATGGGCGAAGAACTGCTCGGCCGCGGGGTTGGCGAAGCGGAAGCGCGACTGCGCGTCCAGCACCACCGCGGGCAGCGGCATGGCGGCGAGGATGGCCGCCTGGTCGGGCGGCGCGGCGCCGAGGCTGTCGGGCATCGCGGCGGCCTCAGGCGGCTTCGCGGAACGCATCGCGCGCGGCCTCCACGCCATGCTCAATGAGCGGGCGGTAGAAGGCCTCCATCAGCGCCTCGGCCTCCTCGGGCGTCTCCACGCGGTTGACCTGGCCGCGGAACTCGGCGCTGCCGGGCAGCCCGCGCGAATACCAGGCGATGTGCTTGCGCGCCATGCGCACGCCGGTGCGCGTGCCGTGGTGCGCGAGCATCGCGCGGTAGTGGCGCAGCAGGATGGCGTGCTGGGCGGCAAGGTCGGGGTCGGGCAGGCGCAGCCCCTCGCGCAGGAACACCGCGACCTGATGCGGGAACCAGGGCCTTCCGTAGCAGCCGCGGCCGATCATCACCCCATCCGCGCCCGAGCGCCGCAGCGCCTCGGCCGCGTCATCCACCGTCAGGATGTCGCCATTGGCGATCACGGGAATGTCCACCGCCTGCTTCACCTGCGCGATGAAGTCCCAATCCGCGACCCCGGTGTAGAGCTGCTGGCGGGTGCGGCCATGGATCGTGACCATGTGGATCCCGCATTCCTGCGCGATCCGCGCGAGCCGCGGCGCGTTCAGGCTGTTGTGGTCCCAGCCCATCCGCATCTTGAGCGTGACCGGCACGGGCACCGCGCGCACCACCGCCTCCAGGATGGCGGCGGCGCGGAGTTCGTCGCGCATCAGCGCGGAACCGGCACTCTGCCCCACCGCCACCTTCTTCACCGGGCAGCCGAAATTGATGTCCACGATGGCGGCGCCGCGGTCCACCACGAGGCGCGCCGCATCGGCCATCACGGCGGGGTCACAGCCCGCGAGCTGCACCGAACTCGGCGCGCCGAAGCCCTCGACCTCGGCCATCTTCAGGCTCTGGTGGTTCTCCCGCACCATGGCGGCAGAGGCGATCATCTCGCTGACCACGAGCCCCGTGCCCTCCGCCCGGGCGAGGCGCCGGAAGGGCAGGTCCGTCACCCCCGACATGGGTGCCAGGATCACCGGCGTCTCGATTCGCACATCGCGAGCGAGCGTGATCGGCGGGATGCGGTTGCTCATCATTTGTGCAGCCATACGCAAAACCGCGGCCCGCGTCCATGGAGTGTCGCATACCCTCGCATTATTCCGCGGACAGGTTCCCGCCGCGGGGATTCTGCTCTAGCCACGGCCCATGCGCCTCGCCGCCCTGCTGCTCGCCGCCGGGCAGGGAACCCGCTTCGGCGGGCCCCTGCCCAAGCAATACGCCCCGCTGGCCGGGCGCCCCGTGCTGCGCCACGCCGCCGAGGCGCTGCTGGCGGGCGGCCATGTCGCGCTGCTGCAGCCGGTGGGCGAGGCCGGGCCCATCCTGGACGCCCTGGGCGGGCTGGCGCACCTGCCCCCGGTTCCGGGCGGCGCGACCCGCCAGGCCAGCGTGCGCGCCGGGCTGGAGGCGCTGGCCGCGCATGCGCCCGACGCCGTGCTGATCCATGACGGCGCGCGCCCCTGCATCCCCGCAGGCACCATCCCGGCCCTGCTGGCCGCCCTCGACCGCCATCCGGGCGCCATCCCGGCGCTGGCGGTGACCGACACGCTCAAGCGCGGCGCGGATGGCGTGATCGCCGGGACCGTATCGCGCGCCGGGCTGTTCCGCGCCCAGACGCCCCAGGCCTTCCGCTTCGCCGCCATCCTCGGCGCCCACCGCGCGGCCGGCGCGCAGGAAGCCACCGACGACGCCGCCCTGCTGGAGGAAGCGGGGCTTGCGGTCGCGCTGGTCGAGGGCTCGGAGCGCAACCTCAAGATCACCCGCCCGGAGGACCTTCCCCGCATGGAGCGCGAGATGACCGCCCCCATGGTGCCGCGCATCGGCACCGGCTTCGACGTGCACCGCCTCGTGCCCGGCCGCCCGCTGGTGCTGTGCGGCCTGACGATCCCGCATGAGATGGGCCTCGATGGCCATTCGGACGCCGATGTGGGCATCCATGCGCTGTGCGACGCGATCTATGGCGCCCTGGCCGAGGGCGACATCGGCACGCATTTCCCGCCCAGCCAGACGCGCTGGAAGGATGCCGACAGCGCGCAGTTCCTGGTGCATGCGGCGGGCCGGATCGCCGCGCGCGGCGGCGTGCTGTCCAACGCCGATGTCACGCTGATCTGCGAGAGGCCCAGGATCGGCCCCCATGCGGCGGCGATGCGCCAGCGCCTCGCGGATCTGCTGGGCGTGGGCGTGGACCGCGTGGGGGTGAAGGCCACCACCACCGAGCGCCTGGGCTTCGCCGGCCGCGGCGAGGGGATTGCCGCCCAGGCCGCGGTCTGCCTGCTGCTGCCGGGCTGAGGCGCGCCGACCGGGGCGGCTACTCGCGCGGCCGCACCTGCTCGACGATCCAGTCCAGGAAGTCATGGTCCCCGGTCTCGACCGGCAGGGCCAGGATGCAGGGGTTGTTGTAGCTGGACAGGTCGCGCACGCGCTGGCGCAGCGCCTCGAAACGGCCGGTGGTGGTCTTGAGGATCAGCGACGCCTCCTCGGCCTGCTCGATCCGCCCAGACCAGCGGAAAATGGCTGTGTGGCCCTGCGGGATGTTGGCGCAGGCGGCCAGGCGCTCATCCACCACGGTGCGCCCGATCTTCAGCGCCTCCTTGCGGTCGGCGACGGTCACATAGACCCACAGGGCGTCCATCATGGGGGGGCTTCCTAGGCTTCGGGGGCGCGCCCGTCATCCTGCCATGGCGCGCGGCGCCCGCCAGTGCGGCGCTTCGGTAAAAGGGGCCGTACCGCAAAAAAACGGCCGTTCCCCGAGGGGAACGGCCAAGGCAAGGTTGAGGAAGGCAAAGCTGTCGGGATGCGAACCGCATCCGACAATAGTGAGATAAGCACCAGCGCGGTCCTGATCAAGACCTTTTCGCTACCGCATCGCATGACCGAACGGACATTTTTCAACATGGCTGCGCAAGCCGCCCCGCCGGGCTAGGCTCGCGACATCGGAGGGAGCGAGACGATGCCCGGACACACCCATGACGCCGCAATCATCGGCTGGGCGCACAGCCGCTTCGGCAAGCTGGAGGACGCGCCCGACACCGAGGCGCTGATCGGCCTCGTGGCCCGCCAGGCGCTGGAGCATGCCGGCATCGGCCCGGATGAGGTGGACGCCGTCTTCCTCGGCCACTTCAACGGCGGCTTTAGCCCGCAGGAATTCCCCGCCTCGCTGGTCATGGAGGCGCTGCCGGAGCTGCGCTTCAAGCCCGCCACCCGCTATGAGAACGCCTGCGCCACCGGCTCGGCCGCCATCCATGGCGCGCTCGACTTCCTGGGCGCGAAGCGGGGCCGCGTCACCCTGGTGGTGGGTGTGGAGAAGATGACCGCCACCCCGGGCCCGCGGGTGGGCGAGATCCTGCTCTCGGCCAGCCACCTCAAGACCGAGGGCGGCATCGAGGCCGGCTTCGCCGGCGTCTTCGCGCGCATCGCCGATGCCTATTTCCAGCGCCACGGCGACCAGTCGGACGCGCTCGCGGCCATCGCGGCGAAGAACCACGCGAATGGCGTGGACAACCCCTGGGCGCAGATGCGCAAGGACCTGGGCTATGCGTTCTGCCGCGCCGAGAGCGAGAAGAATCCCTATGTCGCCCGGCCCCTGAAGCGCACCGATTGCAGCCTGGTCTCGGACGGGGCGGCGGCGGTGGTGATCGCCTCGGGCGATGTGGCCGAGGCCGCGCCGCGCGCCGCGCGCTTCCGCGCCACCGCCCATGTGCAGGATTTCCTGCCGATGGCCCGGCGCGACATCATCCGCTTCGAGGGGCCGCGCGCCGCCTGGGCGCAGGCGCTGGAGGCGGCGGGGCTCGGCCTGTCCGACCTCTCGCTGGCCGAGGTGCATGACTGCTTCACCATCGCCGAACTCATCGAATACGAGGCGATGGGCCTGACGCCGGAGGGCCAGGGCGCGCGCGCCGTGCTGGAGGGCTGGACGGCCAAGGACGGGCGGCTGCCGGTGAACCGCTCGGGCGGGCTGAAGGCCAAGGGGCACCCGATCGGCGCGACGGGGGTTTCCATGCATGCGCTCGCGGCCATGCAGCTCTGCGGCGAAGCGGGTGCCATGCAGCTGCCCCGCGCCGATGTCGCGGGCGTGTTCAACATGGGCGGCGCGGCGGTGGCGAACTACGTCAGCATCCTGGAAGCGCGCTGAGGCCTCAGGGCATGGAGGGGGGCAGCGGCGGTTCCTGCGGCTGCTCCGCATCCTCGGTACCGGCGCGCCCCCAGGCCAGCAGCAGCGCATAGGCCACGGCCAGCGCCACCGGCCCCAGGAACAGCCCGAGGAAGCCGAAGGCCACGACGCCGCCGATGGCGCCCAGCATGGACAGCAGCAGCGGCAGCGACGCCCCGCGCGAGAGCAGCCAGGGGCGCAGGAAATTATCCACCGAGGACACCACCACCATGCCCCAGGCCATCAGGAACACGCCCCACCACACCGATCCGCTGGCGGCCAGCCACAGCGACACCGGCACCCAGACCAGCGGCGCACCGAAGGGCAGGATGGAGATGACCGCGGTCAGCACGCCCAGCAGCACGGGCTCGGGCACGCCCGCGATCCAGAACCCCACCCCGGTCAGGAAGCCCTGGGCCAGCGCGGTGCCGAGCAGCCCATAGACCACGCCCAGCGTCACATCGCCGGTCAGCTTCCACAGCGCCTCGGCCTGGTCGCCCGCCAGGCGCCGCAGCAGAAGGTAGCTGTGCGCCGCGATGGCCGGCCCGTCGCGGTAGAAGAAGAAGGCGAGGGCGATGGCCAGCAGCACCTCGACCAGCCCCGACAGCACCAATGTGACCGCGCCGAACAGCTGCTGCGCGATCATCCCCGCATGCGGCCGCAGCAATTCGAGCAGCTGCGATGTGTCGCCCGCCAGCCCCTGCCAGGATTCGTTCAGCCGCTCCCCCACCACCGGGATGGGCAGCAGCACGCCCGAGAGGTCGGGCAGGCCCTCGTTCATCACGAGTTCGACCCAGCCGCGGACGGCCTCGATGTCCTCGAGGCGCAGCGGCGCGGCGAAGAGCAGCGGCAGGCCGAGGGTGAGGAAGGCCAGCGTGATCATGACGAGCGCGGCCAGCGTGCGCGGCAGGCGCAGGCGCTTGTTCAGCAGCCGGAACAGCGGCCAGGTGCAGAAGGCGAGGATCGCCGCCCCCACCAGCGCCGAGAGGAAGGGTAGCATCACCAGCATGCAGGCAAAGGCCAGCACGCCCGCGGCGAACAGCCCGATCACCCGCGCCACTAGGTCCTCGGCCTGCATCGTGAAACCCTACCCTTTTCCTTGCCGGAAGCTACAATGGCCTCGTGAACATCCTTGCACCAACCCGGCCGAGGATCTCCATCGAGATCGTCTTCGATCTGGTCTGCCCCTGGTGCTTCCTGGGGGTACGACGGCTGCTGCGCGTGATCGAGGCGCGGCATGACATCCAGGCCAGCCTGCATTGGCGGCCCTTCCTGCTCAATCCCGACATCGCCCCGGGCGGGGTGGCGCGGCAGGACTGGCTGACCCGGAAGTTCGGCGGCGAGGAGCGCGCGCGCCGCCTGCACGGCACGCTGGCCGAGCTCGGCGCGGCCGAGGGAATCGCCTTCCGCTTCGACCTCATGCGCCGCGTCCCCTCCAGCCTGGACGGGCACCGCCTGCTGCGATGGGCAGGCCAGCAGGGGCCGGTGGAGGGCCTCGTGCAGCGCCTGTTCGAGGCGTATTTCTGCGAAGGCCAGGACATCGGCCAGGCCGGGGTGCTGGCCGGCATCGCCGCGCTGGAGGGGCATGACCCCCTCGCGGTGCGCGCCCTGCTCGCCTCGCCGGCCGAGACGGAGTGGGTGCATCTGGAGAACCTCCGCGCGCATCGGCTGGGAATCAACGGCGTGCCCTGCTTCCTGCTGGAGGGCCAGCACGCCATCGCCGGCGCGCAGGAGGCCGAGGTGCTGGACCGGCTGCTGGAGGTCGCGCTGGCGGCGGGCTGAGGCTTCGCCCCTCAGCGCCAGGACAAGCCCGGCGCGGTACCGCGCGCGGGACACCCTTGGCGCGCTACCGCGCGCGGGCGATCTTGGCGCGCTACCGCGCGCGGGACACCCTTGGCGCGCTACCGCGCGCGGGCAATGCAGAAATGCACGACCTCGGCCAGCGCGGCGCGGAAGGGGTTGTCGGGGAAGCCCTGCAAGGCGCGCAACGCGGCCTCGCCGTAGCCCTCGGCGCGGGCGATGGTGCGCGCCACCGCGCCATGCCGGGCCATCAGGCGCTGCGCCTCGAGCAGGTCTTCCTCGGACTGGTCGCGCGCCTCGATGGTGCGGCGCCAGAATTCCTGCTCCGCCGCATCGCCGGCATGGAAGGCGATCAGCACGGGCAGGGTGATCTTTCCCTCGCGGAAATCATCGCCCACCGTCTTGCCCAGCTTCGCCTGCTCGGCCGCGTAGTCCAG
>SKWC01000107.1 GCA_007129145.1 Rubritepida sp. | reverse complement strand
TGGCGTCCGCGGGGCGGCGGGGTGCTTCCGCCACCTCATGCAGCATGTCTATGGAGGCGGCCAGCCTGCCTTCGGGCGTCACGCTGGCGCGCTCAGCCGTCGTGGCGGTAGTTGGGCGCCTCGCGCGTCACCGCGACGTCATGGACATGGCTCTCGCGCAGCCCGGCATTGGTGATGCGGCGGAAGCGGGCCTTGGCCTGAAGTTCCTCGATGGTGGCGGCACCCGTGTAGCCCATGGCGGCGCGCAGCCCGCCCACGAGCTGGTGCAGCACGGCATCCATGGGGCCCTTGTAGCCCACGCGGCCCTCCACGCCCTCCGGCACCAGCTTGAGCTGGTCCTGGACCTCGGCCTGGAAGTAGCGGTCGGCGCTGCCGCGGGCCATCGCGCCCAGGCTTCCCATCCCACGATAGGATTTGTAGCTGCGGCCCTGGTACAGGAACACTTCCCCAGGAGCTTCGTCCGTTCCGGCGAACAGGCTTCCCATCATCACGCAATCCGCCCCCGCCGCGATCGCCTTCGCGATGTCGCCCGAGTTGCGGATGCCGCCATCGGCTATCGCCGGCACGCCGCGTTCGCGCGCGGCCGCCGCGCATTCCAGCACCGCGGTCAGCTGCGGCACGCCCACGCCGGCCACGATGCGCGTGGTGCAGATCGAGCCCGGGCCGATGCCGATCTTCACCGCATCCGCGCCCGCCTCGATCAGCGCCACCGCGCCCTCCGGGGTGGCAATGTTGCCCGCCACCACCTGCACGACATTGGACAGGCGCTTGATGCGCTCGATCGCGGCCAGCACGCCGCGCGAATGGCCATGGGCGGTGTCCACCACGATGACATCGGCCTCGGCTTCGACCAGCAGCTCGGCCCGGCGCAGCCCGTCCTCGCCCACGCCGGTCGCGGCCGCCGCGCGCAGCCGGCCCAGGCTGTCCTTCACGGCGGCCGGGTGGGCCACCGCCTTGTCCATGTCCTTCACCGTGATCAGGCCCACGCAGCGCTGCTGCTCGTCCACCACGACCAGCTTCTCCAGCCGGCGCTGGTGCAGCAGCGTGCGCGCCACCTCGGCCGGCACGCCCTGTGGCACGGTGGCCAGGTTCTCACGCGTCATCAGCTCATAGACGCGCTGCTTCGGGTCGGTCGCGAATCGGGTGTCGCGGTTGGTGATGATGCCGACGAGGCGGTTCGTGCCCTGCTCGACCACCGGGAAGCCGCTGATGCGGTGCCGCGCCTTCAGCTCCATGATCTCGGCCAGCGTCTGGTCGGGGTGGACGGTGACGGGGTTCACCACCATCCCGCTCTCGAAGCGCTTGACCTGGCGGACCTGCTCGGCCTGCTGCTCGGGCGTCAGGTTCTTGTGGATCACCCCCATGCCGCCGCGCTGGGCCATGGCGATGGCCATCGGCGCCTCGGTCACCGTGTCCATGGCGGCAGCGAGCAGCGGGATGTTCAGCGCGATCTCGCGCGTGACGCGCGTGCGCGTGTCGGTCTGGGAGGGCAGGACCGTCGAATAGGCGGGGAGAAGGAGGACATCGTCGAAGGCATAGGCCTCCTCGATGCGGATGGGCTGGAATGTGGTGTCTGCCATGCGGGGGCCTTTCGGGCAGCGGGCACGCGCGCGCTTGGCGGCCTCCCATAACCCCGGGCGGCGGCGCGGGCAAGTTGCGGTTGCGCGGCAGGGCCGCCCCGTTCAGGGGCGGAAGCCGGTCGCCACCACGTAGTTCTCGCTGGATTCCTTGCGGCTGGCCGGCGGCTTGGCGTGGCGCACCTGCGCGAAGTGGCGGCGCAGGCGCTCCAGCATGGCGCGCTCGGCCCCGCCCTGGAACAGCTTCGCGACGAAAGCGCCGCCCGGGGCCAGCACCTTCAGCGCGAAATCCAGCGCGAGTTCCGCAAGCGCGGTGATGCGCAGATGGTCGGTCGCGCCATGGCCGGTGGTGTTGGGCGCCATGTCGGACAGCACGAGGTCGGCCGGGCCGTCCAGGGCGGCCAGCACGGAAGCCTCCGCCTCGGCCTCCTGGAAGTCGCCCTGCAGCACGATGGCGCCGGCGATCTGGTCCATGGGCAGCAGGTCGAGCGCCACGACCCGCCCGTCCCCGCCTACCGCGCGCAGCGCCACCTGCGTCCAGCCGCCCGGCGCGGCGCCGAGGTCCACCACGCGCAGGCCCGGCTTCAGCAGGCCGAAGCGTTCGTCGAGTTCGAGCAGCTTGAAGGCGGCGCGCGAGCGGTAGCCGGCCTGCTGCGCGGCCTTCACATAGGGGTCGTTCAATTGGCGGTTCAGCCAGCGCTGGCTGGCGGTGCTGCGCCCGCGCGCGGTGCGCAGGCTGGTGTGGGTGTTGCGGGGACCGCGGGTGGAGCTTGGCATGGCCGGACAGGCTTACGCCCGTGCGCGCGTCCCGTCACCGCGCCCGGCGTGGTCGCGCATCATGCGCAGCAGCATGCCCTCGCGCAGGCCGCGATCGGCCACCGTCACCTCCTGCACCGGCCACAGCCGGCGGATGGCGGCATAGACGGCGCAGCCCGGCAGCACGAAATCCGCACGCTCGGGACCGACGCAGGGATGCGCGGCCAGCCCCGCGCGCCCCAGCGCGAAGAGTTCCTGCAGCGCCGCATCCGCATCGGCCGTGTCGATTCGCTGCCCGTCCACGCGGTGGCGGCTGTAGCGGGGCAGGGCCATCGCCACCCCGGCCAGGGTGGTGACCGTGCCCGAGGTGCCGATCAGCCGCACCCCGCCGGCGCGGATCTCCTGGCCGATGCAGTGCAGCCGGTCGAAGGTGGCCAGGCGCTCCGTGATCTCCTCCACCACGGCGGAGAAGCCGCGCAGCGAAAAGCAGTCCTGCCCCTCGGAGAGGGTGACCACGCCGCAGGGGATGGAGAGGTAGCCGATCAGTTCGGGGCGCGGGCCCGCGCGGACCCAGGCGATCTCGGTGGAGCCGCCGCCGATGTCGAAGAGGATGGCGCGCCGGTCCTGCGGCCCGAGCAGGGGGGCGCAGCTTTCCATCGCCAGTTCCGCTTCCTCGCGCGGGGAGATGACGCGCGGCTTCAGGCCGGTCTCGACTGCGGCGCGCAGAAGGAAGGCGGGGCCGTTGCTGGCGCGGCGGCAGGCCTCGGTGGCGACGGCGGCGAACCGGCGCAGCGGCCGGCGCTCCAGCCGCTCGGCGCAGGCGGAGAGCGCGGCGAGGGTTCGCTCCATCGCCGCCTCCGACAGCGTGCCGGTCGCGGCCAGGCCTTCGCCCAGCCGCACCACGCGCGAGAAGCTCTCGACCACCCGGAAGCCATCGCGCACGGGGGTGCCCACCAGCAACCGGCAGTTGTTGGTGCCGAGGTCCAGCGCGGCGAAGAAGGGCGGCGGCAGGGCGCGCGGGGCGGCGGGCTGGAACAGGGCGGTCGAGGGGCGCATGGTGCGGTTCGGTCCGGGATGTGTCACATATGATCCCGACTTGCCCGATCCGCCGCAAGGGCAAAGCGGTTGCAAGGGGGAATGCGGGTTGGCAAGGCCGCGGGGCTTTGCTAAGCCCGCGCTCGGCCGCTTGGGGGATAGTTTAGCGGTAGAACTACCGGCTCTGACCCGGTCAGCCCTGGTTCGAATCCAGGTCCCCCAGCCAGCCGCCTCATTCCAACCCGGCCAGACGCAACCCCCGCACGAAATGCGCGAGGTGCTCGCGCTTGCGATACGGAATGGCGGCGCGGAAGCGCGCAAGGGTGAAGCGCGGATCCAGGGAGAGCAGGCTGCGGATCAGCGGCCGCGCCTCCTCGATGCGGCCCAGATGCCCCAGTGCCGCGATCTGCGCGCGCATCGCCGCGGTGAAGCGCGGCTGCAACTGCAGCGCCGCGCGGGCTATCTCGACGGCCTGGGCGTGCTCGCCGCGCAGCATCTCGACGCTGGCCAGCCCCGCCTCGGTGAAGAACACATGCGGATCGCGCGGCTGCAGCCACAGCGCGCGCTTCAGATGGGCGCGCGCAACCTCCAGCTCGCCCGCATAGGCATGCGCCATTCCCGCGAAGGTCTGCACCGCGGGCAGGTTGGGATTGAGGTCGAGCGCGCGGCGGCACAGCGCGACGGCCTCGGGCACCTCGCGGTGCAGGAAGGCGCGCACATGGCCCGACACCGCAAGCCCCCGCGCGTCCCGCGGGTCGAGCAGCACGGCCCGCTCCGCCGCCTCCGAGGCGGCAAGCAGCGCGGCGCGTTCATTCTCGGCCCAGCCCTGCCCGACGGCCAGGATGTACCAATAGGCCAGCCAGCCATGCGCCGCCGCCATCTCCGGGGCCGCGCGCACCGCCGCCGTCAGCAGCCGCCCCGCGCGGGTGAAGCTCTCGCGCTGCAGCCGATAGAGGTCGAGAATGGCGGCCAGCATCATCTCGCGCGGGCTGGTCAGCGGCCCGCCGCGACTGGCCCGCTCTGCCTCCAGCAGAAGCAGCTGCTGCTCGAGGCAGGCGCTCGTCAACGCCGCCACATCCGTGGCGAAATCGCCCGGGCCCTGCACGTCCTGGTGGAACACCTCCGCCCAGACGATCTGGCCCGAGGCCAGCTGGACCAGGCGCAGCGCAAGGCGCGGGCGGCCATCGAGCACATGGAGCTGGCCGCTCAACCGGTAGTGGGACGGCCCGCCCCCGGCCGTCGCCGCCTCCATCGCGATCGAGAGGGAGCGCACGCGCGTCAGCGCGGTGATCAGCGCATCCGTGATGGCCTCCGCGGTGAGGCTGGCCTCCGCCCCGGCCGCCGCACTGACCGGGGCGAGCAGCAGCCGGATCGCGATGGGCTGCGCAGGCGCCTCCGATTCCGCCGCCACCGTTTCCATCATGGGCGCGGCCGGCCGCGCCCCCCGGTCGGGCCTCGGCTGCTGCGCGAGGCCGGGCGGGCGCGACAGCCACTGGTCGAGCTGCGGATCCAGGCCCAGCAGCTCCGGCAGCAGCGGCATGGGCTGGCCGGGCGGGGGCGGGCGCACCTCCACCGCCTGGGCAAGCAGCCAGGCCGAGGTGGCATCGGCGCCGATGATGTCGCAGCCCTGGCGCTGCAGCTTGCCGCGCAGGTCGTGCAGCACGTCGCGCAGCCGCGCCAGCGCCTGGCGCAGCTCAAGATGGCTCCACATGAGGCTGGCCATCAGTCGGCGCGGCTGCACATGACCCTCGCCGAGAGCCAGCAGCGCGAGGACGGAGCGCTCACGCTGGCCGCCGAGTTGGACGGCCGCGCCATCGGCCGTGACGAGGCGCAGGGTGGAGCCCAGGATCAGGGTGAAGGGGCGTTCCGTCAGATCGGGCGCCGCGCCTGCCGCGGGGGCGGCGGAATGGTCGGCCGGAATGCTGTGCACGCTGCGGTATCCTCCTCGCCCATGCCGGCGACGCGATTCCGACGCCAAGCAACGCGGAAACATAACCAATGGTAGCAAAAGCCTGAATAGTCTTCTCGCCATACAGGAAAGCGAGCGAGCGATGGCCGGCAATCTGGAACATCACGAAACGCTGCAACCCAGGGGTGGTGCGGCACGTATGCCGCCGCCGCGCCCCGGCCGCGATGGGCGCGCCCGCCGGCGCATGCTCGATGAGGTGGAGGAGCGCGAGACGCTGCTCTCGGTCCTGGCCCATGTGATGCCGCGCCGCCGCGCCGCCGCCGCCACCGACGCCATCCTCGCGGAGTTCGGTGACTTCGCCGCGGCATTGGGGGCCGAGCATGCCGAATTGTCGCGCATACCGCAGCTGCGCGCGGCCGGCGCGGATCTGGTGAAGGCGATCCATTCCGCCGCGCTGCATCTGGGCCAGGAAGAGGCGCGCGCGCGCCCGGTGCTGAACTCGACCGAGGCCGCGCTGGCCTATCTGGCCACCCACCGGGGCGATGACGGCCAGGGCCGCGTGCGCCTGCTGTTCCTCGACCCCTCCAACCGGCTGATCGCCGATGAGACGATGGGCGACTGCGCCGGCGGGGAGCTGCGGATCGAGGCGGGGGAGATCCTGCGCCGCGCGCTGCGCCTGCAGGCGCGCTCCTTCATCCTGGTCCATGCCGACCCGCAGGGCGGCGCGATGCCGCGGGATTCGGCGATCATGAAGACCCATGAGGTCCAGGACCTGGCCGAGACCATCGGGCTGATGCTGCAGGACCACATCGTTCTGGGCCGTGACGGCGCGGTCTCGATGCGCCGCCTCGGGCTGATGCGCGGCCTCTGCCGCCTGGGCTGACGCAAGCCGGCGCTCAGGCCGGCTCGGTTTCGCTGCGGCGGCGGCGGCGCGCCTCGGCGGCATAGCGCCCGGCGGGGCAGGCGCCCTCGCGGCGGGGGGCGACGATGCTCTCCTCATAGGCCGCCCATTCCTCGGCGCCACCCGCCGCCAGGCCGTCGCGCAGATCGAAGCCGTTCAGCCGCTCCTCCCGATAGGCGTCGCGCGGGATGGGCTGGACCTGCAGCAGCGGACGGTCGCGGCTGAGTTCCACCGGGCGGTCGGTGCGCGTCAGCCGCAGGTTGATGAACAGCGGGCCGAACCAGCGGTCGGCCTCCAGCATTCCCTCATAGAGTTCATAGCCCGCCGCGCGGGGCAGGTTGGCGGGCGGGCGCACCAGCAGGCTCCAGCCCGGCCGGCAGCGCGCGAACAACCCGCTCCAGAGGGTCACGACCCCGGGCTCGGGCAGAGCGCCGATGAAGGGTGGCGCATAACCGCGCAGCGCCTCGGGGGCGGCGGCGTCGAAGGCTGCGCTGAAATCGGGGAATTGCGCGACGCCCAGCCGGTGCCAGCCGCCCGCGCCTTCCCAACTCCACAGCACCTCCTCGCCGTCCCACAGCAACTGCATGTCCATCGCGGGAAAGACGAGCCAGCCGAAGGCGGAGGCGGTGGTGACTGCATCGCAGTAGCGGAAGGCGCGGGTGGGCAGCATGCCGCCGGCGGAGCGGTCGGCGCGGATCGGCGCCGGCGCCTGGTCGATCAGGCGCCAGAAGGAGACGAGCGGCTCGGGGCGGGATGCGGACATGCGGGCAACTTCCGGGAG
>SKWC01000426.1 GCA_007129145.1 Rubritepida sp. | reverse complement strand
GAGCAGTTCGGCGAGTTCGGTCTGCGAGTGCACCGCCCGGCCGCGGATGAGCTCCACGATGCGGGCGTGGCGCGCGGCGCGGGTCACCGGCCCGGTCATTCCGCATCACCGCCCCTGCCGAGCAGCCAGGTCAGCAGCGCCTTCTGGGCGTGCAGCCGGTTCTCAGCCTGGTCGAGCACGGCTGACGCCGCGCCGTCCATCACCTCGTCGGTGATCTCCTCGCCGCGATGGGCGGGCAGGCAGTGCATCACGATGGCATCGGGTGCCGCGTGGCGCATCAGCGCGCCATTCACCTGGTAGGGCAGCAGCATGTTGTGCCGGTTCTGCGTGGCGGCGGTCTTCTCGTCGCTCATGCTGATCCAGCAATCGGTCACCACCGCCCGCGCGCCGGCCACGGCGGCCACCGGGTCGTCGGTGAGTTCGATCCTGGCACCCTCGCGCCGCGCCCAGGCCACAAGCTCGGCCGGGGGCTTCAACAGATCGGGCGTGGCCATGCGCAGGGTGAAGCCGAAGCGCGCCGCGGCCTGGATGAAGGATTGCGCGACATTGTTGCCATCGCCCGTCCAGGCCACCACCTGCCCCGCGATGGGGCCGCGGTGCTCCTCGAAGGTCATCACATCGGCCATCAGCTGGCAGGGGTGGCTGATGTTGGTCAGGCCGTTGATCACCGGCACCGTGGCGTATTGCGCCATCTCGCGGATGTTCGTCACATCCGCGGTGCGCAGCATGATGGCGTCCACATAGCGCGACAGCACGCGCGCCGTGTCCTTCACGCTCTCGCCGCGGTTGAGCTGGATCTCCTTCGCGGTCAGCACGAGGGATTCGCCGCCCATCTGGCGGATGCCCACCTCGAAGCTGACGCGGGTGCGCGTCGAGGGCAGCTCGAAGATCATCGCGACCGTCTTGCCATCGAGCGGCTTGCCGCTGATCTCGCCGCGCTTCGCGCGCTTGCCGAGTTCCAGCATGTGCCGCAGCGAGGCGGGGTCGAGGTCCATCAGTTCCAGGAAGTGGCGGGTTCCGCCGCCGCTTCCCGAGGAGGATTTCAGCGCCGCGCTCACTTGGCGGCGTCCCGCGCCTGGCCGGGGGTGAGGCGGCGGCAGGCGCGGTCCAGCATCTCGAGCGCCGCATCGGCCTCGCGCTTGCCGATGATGAGCGGCGGCGCGATGCGCAGCACGTTCATCCCCGCCGCGACCGTCAGCAGCCCCTCGGCCACGCAGGCGGCCTGCATCTCGGCGTTGCTGACCTCGGGGCGCAGCTTGAGGCCGAGCAGCAGCCCCGCGCCGCGCGCCTCCTCGACCACGCTAGGGTGGCGGGCGGCCAGATCCTCGAAGCCGCGCCAGAGATGGCGGCCCACCGCATCCACCTGGTCCAGGAAGCCCGGCGCCAGCACCACGTCCAGCACAGCGTTGCCCGCCGCGCAGGCCAGCGGGCCGCCGCCATAGGTGGTGCCATGGGTGCCGGGCTTGAGGTGCTTCGCCACCTTCTCCTTGGCGAAGACCGCGCCCAGCGGGAAGCCGCCGCCGATCCCCTTGGCCGAGGACATGACGTCGGGCTCGATGCCGGCCCATTCATGGGCCCAGAGCTTGCCCGACCGGCCCATGCCGATCTGCACCTCATCGAGCGCCAGCAGCAGGCCGAACTCGTCGCAGGCGGCGCGCAATTCGCGCAGGAAGCGCAGCGTGGCGGGGCGGACGCCGCCCTCGCCCTGCACCGGCTCGATCATGATGCCCGCGGTCTGCGGGGTGATGGCCGCGCGCACCGCGTTCATGTCGCCGAAGGGCACATGGTCGAAGCCCTCGACCGGGGGACCGAAGCCCTCCAGGTATTTCGCATTGCCCGTGGCCGAGATCATCGCCAGCGTCCGGCCGTGGAAGGCGCCGTCGAAGCAGATCATGCGGTATCGCTCGGGCTGGCCGTTCTCGGCTTGGTACTTCCGTACCGCCTTGACCATGCCTTCATTGGCCTCGGCGCCGGAATTGCAGAAGAACACGCTGTCGGCGAAGGAATTCGCCACATGCCGCGCGGCAAGCTCCTCGGCCTGGGGCACGCGGTAGAGGTTGGACACATGGATCACCTTCGCCGCCTGTTCGGCGATGGCCTTCACCAGATGCGGATGGCCATGGCCCAGCGAAGAGGTGGCGATGCCGCCGCCGAAATCGAGGAATCGTCGGCCGTCCGTCGTCCACACCCAGGCGCCCTCGCCCCGCTCGAAGGCGAGGTCGGCACGGTTGTAGGTGGGCATCAGGGCGGGGATCACGCTGTGGCGCTCCTCAATGCGGCTGCGGCGCGGCGGGATGCCGTGCCAAAGCGGCAAAGTCGCGCCAAACGGAACGGAAGTCCAGAACCCCCGGGCCCTGGACGCGCGGCGCCGGGCGGCCTCTCAGGGGCCGGGCGTGGCCTGTGGGGCGGGGCCGCCGGGGCCAAAGCGGCCAATGTTGCCGAACAGCGCCTGCAGGATGGTCATGTCGCCGCCGGGGGTGGGCGTCTCGCGCCGAACGAAGGCGACGGCCGGCATCTCGGCTTCCTCGATGCGCCGCGTCTCGCGCAGAACCCCGGCGTCGTCGAACCGCGCGACCACCACGCGACGCTCGGTCACGGACAGGGCGCGCGCGGGGCGGGTCCGGCTGACGGCGGCGATGTAGTACCACTCATTCCCGCCGAAGGTGCTGGCATGGCTCGGGCTGCCGAGCAGCGCCTGCACATCCGCGCGGGTGGACACGCCGGGGACCAGCTGGCCCAGCTCGGCCTCGGTCACCGCATGGCCGCGGTACACGACCGGGGTCGCGAAGATCTCGCGCGGGCGTTCGGGCAGGTCGGGCAGCGAGGCGCAGCCGACGAGCAGCAGCAAGGCCGCGAGCGGCGCGCAGGCGCGGATGTTGACCGGGGGGCGGAGGCGGACCATCTGGCCATCCAATACCGAGAGCGACGGGCCGCGGTCAATGCGCGGCGCCACAGGAACCCCGCAGCATGGCATTGTTCGGTCTTCTTCGCCGCCACCCGCATGAACGCACCGGCTTCGAGCTCTATGGCGCGGCGGTGCAGGCCGCGCGCGAGCCCGCCTACTACCTGGAGCTTGGCGTGGCCGACAGCACCGCCGGGCGCTTCGAACTGGTCAGCGCCCATGTCGCGCTGCTGATCCGCCGCCTGCGCCGCTTCGCCAGCCCCGAGGGCGACGGGCTGGCACAGGCCGTCTTCGACGCGATGTTCTCCGACATGGATGTGAACCTGCGCGAGATGGGCGTGGGCGACCTCGGCGTGGGCAAGCGGGTGCGCTTCCTGTGGGAGAGCTTCCACGGCCGCGCCGAGGCCTATGGCGCGGCCCTCGATTCCGGCGACGCGGCGGGGCTGGCCGCGGCGCTGGGCCGCAATGTCTGGGCCGGCACCGAGCCGCCCGCCGGAGCGCCCGAGGCGCTGGCCGCGCGCATGCGCGCCATGGCGGCGGTGCTGGAGGGGCAACCGCTCGATTCGCTGCTGCGCGGGCAGGCGCGCTTCGCGTGACGCCGGAATTCCCGCACCCGCTGCCGCTGGCGCATGTGCCCGCCGGCGGACTCACGCTGCACCTGGAGGCCGACGCGGCCGCGCGCGGGGGGCTGGCGCGACGGCTCGGCCTGCTCGCGCTGCATGGGCTTTCGGCCGACCTCACCCTCAGCCCCGCGCCGGGCGGCTGCATCACCGTGCGGGGCCGCATGGCGGCGGATGTCGAGCAGGCCTGCGTGGTCAGCCTCGATCCGGTCCGACAGGCCATCGCGCATGACCTCGCCTGGCGGCTGCTGCCCGATGGGACGGAGCCGAGCGACACCGAGGAAGACCCCGACGACATCGAATGCCCCGGCGGCGTCGCGGATCTGGGCGAGGCGCTGGCGCAGGAACTCGCCCTGGCGCTCGACCCCTATCCGCGCCGGCCGGGCGCGACGCTGCCGGCCGAGGTGGGCGGGGATGATGGCGGGCCCTTCGCCGCGCTGGCCAGGCTGAAGCGCCCCGGCTAGGAAAGGGGGCGGGCCGCTTGCGCCGGCGCCACCCCCGGTGTAATCGCCCGCCTTCTGGCCGTGGCGCGGCGCCGCGGTGATACTGCATGGGCTGCTTCCGCCCGCTCTGTCATTATTGGAAAGGCTGGCTCCATGGCCGTCCCGAAGAAGAAGGTGTCTCCCTCCCGGCGTGGCATGCGGCGCAGCCACCATGCGCTGGCCAAGGAGGCGCATGTGGAATGCTCCAACTGCGGCGAGATCAAGCGCCCGCACCATGTCTGCCCCTCCTGTGGCCATTACGATGGCCGCGAGGTTGCGGCGGCGGATACGCTGAAGGGCGTGGTCCGCGGCTGAAGCGCGTGGCGGTCAGGACGCGCCGGCGGTGAATGTCGCCACCCCCGCGGAGGCCGGGCTGCGGCGCTTCTCCCTCGCGATCGACGCGATGGGGGGCGACCACGCGCCCGAGTCCGTGCTGGACGGGCTCGTGCTGGCGGCCGAGCGGCATCCGCGCGCGCAATTCCTGCTCGTGGGCGACGAGGCGCGGCTGACGCCGCTGCTGGCAGCACGGCCGGCGGCGGCGCGGGTCTGCGCCATCCGCCACGCCCCGGACGCCATCCCCGGCGACATGAAGCCCACCGCCGCGCTGCGCCAGGGCCGCAACTCCTCGATGCGGCTGGCGATTGACGCGGTGGCCCAGGGCGAGGCCGCGGGCGTCGTCTCGGCCGGCAACACCGGCGCGCTGATGGCGCTGGCCAAGATCGTCGTGAAGACCATGCCCGAGATCGGCCGCCCGGCGCTGGCGGCCATCGCGCCATCCGCGCGCGGCGATGTCGTGATGCTGGACCTCGGCGCCAATGTGCAGTGCGACGCGCGCAACCTGGTCGAATTCGCCATCATGGGCGACGCCTTCGCCCGCGCCGTGCTCGGCCTGCCCGGCCCCTCGATCGGGCTGATGAATGTCGGCAGCGAGGAGTTGAAGGGCGACGACCGGGTGCGCCAGGCCGCCGAGGTGCTGCGCGCGCCGTCCACCGCGCTGAACTTCCATGGCTTCATCGAGGGGCATGACATCGCCGCCGGCACGGTGGATGTGGTCGTGATGGACGGCTTCACCGGCAATGTCGCGCTCAAGACCGGCGAGGGCGCGCTGAAGCTGATGCGCGACATGCTGCGCCAGGTCTTCACGAGCAGCATCCCCGCGCGGATGGGCTATCTGCTGGCCCGCCCCGCGCTGGACCGGCTGCGCGAGTGGATGGACCCGCGCCGCTACAATGGCGCGATCCTGCTCGGGCTGAACGGGGTGGTCGTGAAGTCGCATGGCGGCACCGACGCGACCGGCTTCGCCCATGCGGTGGACGTGGCCATGGACATGGTCACCCACGGCTTCATCCAGCAGATCCGCGACAGCCTCTCGCGCCTCGCCACCCCCGGACCTTCCGTCACCGCACCGCAGGACTGACCGCCCAGAATGGCCCTTCGTTCCGTGATCCAGGGCTGCGGCGCATGCCTGCCCGCCCAGGTCCTCGACAATGTCGAATTGGCCGAGCGCCACGGCCTGGACACCACCGACACCTGGATCCGCGAGCGCAGCGGCATCACGCGCCGGCACATGGCCGGCCCGGGCGAAAGCGCGACCAGCCTGGGCGCCGAGGCGGCGCGCCGCGCCCTGGCTCAGGCCGGCGCCACGGCCGATGAGGTGGACTGCATCATCGTGGCCACCGCCACGCCGGACAACGCCTTCCCCGCGACCGCCGTGCACATCCAGCGCGAACTGGGCATGACGCGCGGCTTCGGCTTCGACGTCTCGGCCGCCTGCACCGGCTTCATCTTCGCCCTCTCCATCGCGGATTCCATGCTGCGCAGCGGCCAGGCGCGCAGCGCGCTGGTGATCGGCACCGAGGTCTATTCGCGCATCCTGGACTGGACGGACCGCGGCACCTGCGTGCTGTTCGGCGATGGCGCGGGGGCGGTGTTCCTGCGCGCCGTCGAGGGCAGCGAGCGCGGCATCCTCTCAAGCCACCTGCATTCCGACGGCCGGCAGGCCGGCATCCTCTACGTCGAGGGCACCGACGGGCCGCTGCGCATGGCCGGGCGCGAGGTGTTCAAGCACGCGGTGACCAAGCTGGCCGCCGTGGTGGATGAGGCGCTGGCCGCCAACGGCCTCGACCGCAGCGCGGTGGACTGGCTGGTCCCACACCAGGCGAACATCCGCATCATCGAGGCCATGGGCCGCAAGCTCGATCTCCCGCCCGAGCGCGTGGTGGTCACGGTGGACCAGCACGCCAACACCTCGGCCGCCTCGGTGCCGCTGGCGCTGTCGGTCGCGGTGGGCGACGGCCGCATCCGCCAGGGCGACCTCGTGCTGCTGGAGGCGATCGGCGGCGGGCTGACCTGGGGCGCCACGCTGCTGCGCTTCTGAATGCGCTGAAGTTCACGCAAAGGTTGACGCGGGGCTGTCGTCCTGTCTTTGCTGCGCGCTCAGGCACTTGGACCCGGGACCGCGCCAATGGACACCCTCACCCGCGCGGGGCTGACCGAAGCGATCTATGCCGAGGTCGGTCTGTCGCGCCAGGAATCGGCCGAACTGCTGGAAGCGGTTCTGGAACGCATCGCCGTCGTGCTCGAGACGGGCGAGTCGGTGAAGATATCAGGCTTCGGCACCTTCCTGCTCCGCGAGAAGGGGGAGCGGGTAGGGCGGAACCCCAAGACCGGCGTGGAGGTGCCCATCCTGCCGCGCCGCGTTCTGACCTTCCGGCCGAGCCAGGTGCTGAAGGCCCGGATCAACGCCGAGAACGCGCCCAGGACTCCGCGCGCGGGTGGCGGCACCGACACATGACCACGGCGGCCGCGCCGGCGGCGCAGGCACGGCCCCGCAAATCGGCGCAGGCCTACCGCACCATCAGCGAGGCCTCGGACGAACTGGGCGTGCCGCAGCATGTGCTGCGCTTCTGGGAAACCAAATTCCCGCAGATCCGCCCGCTGAAGCGCGGCGGCGGGCGACGCTACTACCG
>SKWC01000183.1 GCA_007129145.1 Rubritepida sp. | reverse complement strand
CTCGGCCGCGCCCGCTGCGTCGGGGCTGTCGCTGCCCGGCATGGCGCGCGGGATCACGGCGCTGCTCGGCGCGCTGGGCGCGGCACCCGAATTCGTGGTGGGGCATTCGGCCGGGGCGGCGCTGGGCGCGCGGCTGTGCCTCGATGGCGCGGTCGCGCCCCGCGCGCTGGTCTCGGTCAATGGCGCGCTGCTGCCGCTGGGTGGGATGGCGGGCAAGGTGTTCGGCCCCATGGCCCGCGTCATGGTCACGCTGCCCGGCATGGCCGGCCTGTTCGCCCGCCAGGCGCGCGACCGCGCCACGGTCGAGCGCCTGCTGCGCGACACCGGCTCCAACCTCCCGCCCGAGGGCGTGGACTACTACGCGCGGCTGTTCCGCCGGCCCGAGCACATCGCCGCCACCCTTGGCATGATGGCCGCCTGGGACCTGCCCGGCCTCGCGCGGGACCTGCCGCGGCTCGCCACGCCGCTGCACCTGATCGTCGGCCGGCAGGACCGCACCATCCGTCCCACCGAGGCGCGGCGCCTGCAGGCGCTGCTGCCGCAGGCGCGCATCACCGCCCTGCCGGGGCTTGGACATCTTGCGCATGAGGAGGCTCCTGACCTCGTCGCGCGCCACATCCTGGAGCACGATTGATGGACGCCGCCGCAAGCCTCGACCCCGAGGATCTGGAAGCCTGCCGCGACCTGCTGCGCGTGGGCTCGAAAAGCTTCCACGCGGCATCCCTGCTGCTGCCGCGGCGGGTGCGCGACAGCGCCACCGCCCTCTACGCTTTCTGCCGGCTGGGCGATGACGCGGTGGACAACGCCGCCGACCCGCGCGAGGGCCTGGCCCTGATGCGCGACCGGCTGCAGGCCGCCTATGCCGGCGAGCCGCAGGACCACGCGGCCGACCGCGCCTTCGCCGCCGTGGTGCGGCTGCACGATATCCCGCGCACCCTGCCCGATGCGCTGCTGGAGGGCTTCGCCTGGGACGCCGAGGGCCGACGCTATCCCGACATCGCCGCGCTGCACGGCTATGCGGCGCGGGTGGCGGGCACGGTGGGTGCCATGATGACGCTGCTGATGGGCGTGCGCAGCCATGCCGCCCTGGCCCGCGCCACCGACCTCGGTGCGGCGATGCAACTGACCAACATCGCCCGCGACGTGGGCGAGGACGCGCGCGCGGGCCGGCTCTACCTGCCGCATGACTGGCTGGAGGAAGCCGGCATCAGCCCGCGCGCCTTCCTGGCCGATCCGCGCTTCACCCCGGGCCTCGGCCTCGTGGTGGCGCGGCTGCTGGGCGAGGCGCAGCGCCTGTATGAGCGCGCCCAGCCGGGCATCGGCATGCTGCCGCGCGATTCGCGGCCCGCCATCCGCGCCGCGCATCGCATCTATGCCGAGATCGGCGCCGAGGTGGCGCGGCAGGGCTTCGACAGCGTGAGCCGCCGCGCCATCGTCTCGCCCGCGCGCAAGCTGGCGCTGGTGGCCCGCGCGCGGCTGCCCGCCCTTGCCTCCGTCGAGGGCGGGGCCGAGCCGCCGCTGCCCGCCAACGCCTTCCTGGTGCAGGCCGTCACCCCCGCGCCGCCGCCGATCGCCGCGCGCAGCCTCGATGAGCGCATCGGCTGGGCGATCGAGCTGTTCGCCGACCTCGAGGCGCGGCGCCGCGCCGCGCCGTGAGGCCGGGCGCGGGTCAGGTGCGGTAGGTGTTGCCCATCTTGTAGGCGAACCAGGCGTAGCTGTCGGCGTTCTTCAGCGCCTCGTTCTTGTCGGTGAACACGCCGTTGGGTGTGAGGGCATCATCCTTGAAATAGCAGTAGTCATTGGTACCGGCGAATTTATGCGTCCCCTCATGGATCAGGGTGACGACGGCCAAGCGCCCGCCGGTCAACAGCGTCGTCTGGTCCATCCGGATCGCGCCGGTGCGCCAGGTCTCCCCGTCGTCCAGGTCAATGATCTCGGTGTGATAGGGCTTTGTCGGCGCCCCGCCGCGCTGCCTGACCGAACCGTGCACATCCTTGTCGTTTCTGCCGACATTGAGGCCCACCTTCACCGTCATATCCGCATTCAGCCCGTTGGCGGTCAGCAGCAGGACGTTCTTGATCTTGTCGAGATCAGCCGGGGAGGGGCCCGTCGCCGGCGTCAGGAAGTAGCGGGCACAGAAACGCTTGCAGGCCGAGCCGAGCTTCGGGCCGTTGAGCTGGGCCAGCGTCACCTGCAGCAACTCGCGCGCCTTGCCCAGTTCGCCGCCGAGCTTGTCGGTGATCTGGGTTCGGTGGCCCGAATGCCTGATCTTGACCTGAAGTGTCGTGCCGCCGACCTCGGTTGACCGTTCATGCTTGAACCGCGTCGTCATCCATGCCTCCCGCCGCCTCGGCCCCCATGGCCGGATGGCGGGGCGTGCCGGCCATCGAAGGTGAACGATAGGTTTGAGCGGCTGCCGCAGCAACGGCGAAAATGCACCCATGGCGCACCGGGCCGGCCCCGGCAGACATGCGGCCCCGCCGGCGCTACGCTCCCCGCCATGACCCAAGGCTGGAAGACCGCCTGGCGCTCCTTCTACTATGAGGGCGCGCCCGAGGCCCCCGACCCCGTGCTGCTGCCGGGGTGCGTCGCGCTGCTCGTGATCGATGTGCAGAACACCTATCTCGACCGCCCCGACCCCGCGACGCTGCAGGGCGAGGCGCTGGCGCGCTGGCACCGCTGGACGCCCTTCCATGAGCGCATGCGCGGCACCGTCATCCCCACCATCGCGCGGCTGATCGAACGCTTCCGCGCCGGCGGCAGCCCCGTGGTCTTCGCCCGCATCGCCGCCCTGCTGCCCGATGGCCGGGACCGCTCGCTCAGCCAGCGCAAGCCCGGCTGGAACGATCTGCTGCTGCCGAAGGACGAATGGGCGTCGCAGGTGGTGCCGGAACTCGCCCCGCGGGCGGACGAGGTGCAGGTGACCAAGACGACCGATTCCGCGCTGACCGGCACGAACCTGCGCCTCGTGCTGCAGAACATGGGCGTGACCCATGTGGTCGCGACGGGCATCTTCACCGACCAGTGCGTCAGTTCCACCGTGCGCTCGCTGGCCGATGAGAGCTTCGACGTGATCCTGGTCGAGGATGCCTGCGCGGCCGGCAGCCAGGAGCTGCACGAGCAGGAGCTGCGCATCCTGAACCGCATCTATTGCGAGGTGATGTCGGCCGAGGAACTGCTGGGCTTCCTGCCGGGCTGAGCCTGCCGTGACGGCCGTGAGACATCGCCGCGATGCGCCGCGATTCCCGTTGCCGGGCGGCCGCAGGCGGCGTTAGCCTCCCCCAGGCCAGCCAGGAGCCGCCAGCCATGACCCCGCGCGAGATCGCCGAGGCCTTCACCGCCGCCCTGCGCGAGGGCCGCGGGGAGGAGCGCCGCTTCTGGTCGGAGGGCGTGGTCAGCCTGGAGGCGATGGACGGCCCCATGGCCCGCTGCGAGGGCCGCGCGGCGGTGGACGCCAAGGGCGAATGGTGGATGGCCAACCACGAGGTGCACGGCTTCACCGCCGAGGGGCCCTTCGTGCACGGGAACCAGTTCGCCCTGCGCTTCACCATCGACGTCACCAGCAAGGCGGACGGCGCGCGCACGGCCATGACCGAGGTCGGGCTTTACACCGTGGCGGATGGGGCCATCATCGAGGAACGCTTTTTCTATTAGGCGGCTGGGTAGGCCAATGGGGCGGGGGCGGGCGCTTGACGGCCCCCGCCCTATTGGCGACCTTCCGTATCAGAACTGGAACGCAGGGAGGGCTGGAAATGCCTCAGGTTTCGCTGACGGTGAACGGCAAGCAGCACAGTGTCGAGGTCGAGGGCCGCACCCTGCTGGTCGAGCTGCTGCGCGAGAAGCTGCGCCTGACCGGCACGCATGTCGGCTGCGACACCAGCCAGTGCGGCGCCTGCGTCGTCCACATCAATGGCGAGAGCGTGAAGTCCTGCACCACGCTGGCCGCGATGTGCGATGGCGCCGAGGTGACCACCATCGAGGGCCTGGCCGCCGCCGACGGCACGCTGCACCCGATGCAGGAGGCGTTCCGCGAATACCACGCCCTGCAATGCGGCTTCTGCACCCCCGGCATGGTGATGTCGGCCGTGGACCTGGTGGCGAAGAACCCGCAGGGCCTGTCCGAGCCGGAGATCCGCGAGGGGCTGGAGGGCAACCTCTGCCGCTGCACGGGCTACCACAACATCGTGAAGGCCATCGCCGCCGCGCAGGAGGTGATGCATGGCCGCCGCGCCAGCGTCGCCGCCGCGGCCGAGTAGCACGGGCTTCCCGGGCGGGGCTGCACCCGGCGGCACAAGCCGTGGCGGCCCCGGAATTCCGGGCAGGTGAGGGCGCCCCCGCCGCCCCTCGGGCTATCCCGCCCGGGGCGGCAGGCCCCATGGGAAGGAACGTCCAATGAACGTCGTGACCCCCTTCGAGGGCATCGGCGCCAGCGTGAGGCGCAAGGAGGACCTGCGCTTCCTCTCGGGCCGCGGGCAATACACCGACGACATCAACCGCCCCGGCCAGGCGCATGCCTTCATCCTGCGCAGCCCGCACGCCCATGCGCGCCTGCGTGCGGTGGACACCGCCGCCGCCGCCGCCATGCCCGGCGTGGTGGCGATCTACACCAGCGCGGACCTCACGGCGATCGGCGGCATCCCCTGCGGCTGGCAGATCCACAACAAGGACGGCACGCCCATGGCGGAGCCGAAGCACCCGGTCCTGGCCGAGGGCAAGGTGCGCCATGTGGGCGACCCGGTGGCGGTGGTGGTGGCCGAGACCCGCGACCAGGCGCGCGACGCCGCCGAGGCCATCGCGGTGGACTATGAGGTGCTGCCCGTTGCCGCCAGCCTGGCCGCCGCCCAGGCGCCCGGCGCGCCGGCGGTGCATGACGACCTGCCCTCCAACCTCTGCTACGATTGGGAGATCGGCGATGCCGCGGCGGTGGACGCCGCCTTCGCCCGCGCCGCGCATCGCGTGGTGTTCGAGACCACGAACAACCGCCTCGTGCCCAATGCGATGGAACCCCGCGCCGCACTGGGCGACTACGACACCACCTCGGGCGAGCACACCCTCTACACCACCAGCCAGAACCCGCATGTGATCCGGCTGCTGATGGGCGCCTTCGTGCTGAACATCCCGGAATCGAAGCTGCGCGTCGTGGCCCCCGATGTGGGCGGCGGCTTTGGCTCCAAGATCTACCACTACGCCGAGGAGGCCATCGTCACCTGGGCGGCGGCGAAGCTGGGCCGCCCGGTGAAATGGACGGCCGACCGCGCGGAATCCTTCATGTCCGACGCGCATGGGCGTGACCATGTCAGCCGCGCCGAACTGGCGCTGGATGCGGAGGGGAAGTTCCTCGCGCTGCGCGTGCAGACCCAGGCGAACATGGGCGCCTATCTGTCCACCTTTGCCCCGTGTGTTCCGACCTACCTCTACGCGACCCTGCTGGCCGGGGTGTATGGCACGCCGGCCATCCATGCCGAGGTGAAGGCCGTCTTCACCAACACCGTCCCGGTGGACGCCTATCGCGGTGCCGGCCGGCCGGAGGCGACCTTCCTGCTGGAGCGGCTGGTGGATGTGGCGGCCAGGCAGACCGGCTTCGACAAGCTGGAACTGCGCCGGCGCAACTTCATCCCCACCGACGCCTTTCCCTACCAGACACCCGTCGCGCTCCAATACGACAGCGGCGACTATTTCTCGACGCTGGAGCAGGCGCTGGAGACCTCGGGCTGGAACAGCTTCGAAGAACGCCGCGCCGAGGCCATGGCGCGCGGCAGGCTGCGCGGCATCGGCATCTCCACCTACCTGGAGGCCTGCGGCATCGCGCCCTCGGCGGTGGTGGGCAGCCTGGGCGCGCGGGCGGGTCTCTATGAAGTCGGCACCATCCGCGTGCACCCCACCGGCAGCGTGACCGTGCTGACCGGCGCGCACAGCCACGGCCAGGGCCATGAGACGACCTTCGCCCAGCTGGTGGCGGACAAGCTGGGCGTGCCCATCGCCCAGGTGGACATCGTGCATGGCGACACCAACAAGGTGCCCTTCGGCATGGGCACCTATGGCAGCCGCAGCCTCGCGGTGGGCGGCAGCGCGATGGACAAGGCGATGGACAAGATCATCGCCAAGGGCAGGCGCATCGCCGCGCATTTGATGGAAGCCAGCGTCGAGGACGTGGAGTTCGAGCGCGGCACCTTCCGCGTGGCTGGCACCGACAAGTCGAAGTCGCTGACCGAGATCAGCCTCGCGGCCTATGTGCCGCACAACTACCCCATCGATGAAATCGAGCCCGGGCTGGAGGAGACTGCCTTCTACGACCCGAAGAACTTCACCTATCCGGGCGGCTGCCACATCGCGGAGGTCGAGATCGAGCCCGAGACGGGCGTGGTCTCCCTGGTCAACTTCACCGCGGTGGATGACGTGGGGCGGGTGATCAACCCCATGATCGTGGAGGGCCAGGTGCAGGGCGGCGTGGCGCAGGGCGTGGGCCAGGCGCTGCTGGAGGCTTGCGTCTATGGGGAGGATGGCCAACTGCTGTCCGGCTCCATGATGGACTACACCATGCCCCGCGCCGACGACCTGGCCCCGGTCAGCGTGGCCACCCACGCCACGCTGTGCACCCACAACCCGCTGGGCGTGAAGGGCTGCGGCGAGGTGGGGGCCATCGGCTCGCCGCCCGCGGTCATCAATGCGGTGGTGGACGCGCTGCGCGACTTCGGCGTGAACCATGTCGAGATGCCCGCGACACCGCAGAAGATCTGGTCCATCATTCACGGGAAAAGCTGAGGGAAACCGCTGCGATGTATGATTTCGAGTATCACAAGCCGGCCTCGGTCGCGGATGCGGTGAAGCTGCTGGCCGCCGATCCGGACGCCAAGGCTGTCTCGGGCGGCCACACACTGATCCCCGCGCTGAAGCACCGACTGAACAAGCCCACCTCGCTGGTGGACCTTTCGGGCATCCCCGAGATGCGCGGCATTCGCCGCGAGGGCGACGCCATCGTCATCGGCGCGCTGACCCGCCATGCCGAGGTCGCGAACAGCGATGTGGTGAAGGG
>SKWC01000304.1 GCA_007129145.1 Rubritepida sp. | reverse complement strand
GGCGAGGCTGGCCGGCGCGGGGGTGACCATATGGGCGGTGGCGGTGCATTCGCGCACCTCGCGCCCATCCGACAGAAGAAGCCCGCCGGTCAACGCGAAGCGCCAGTCATGGGTGGCGGCGCCGGTCAGCCGGGTCTCCCAGTTGCTGTTGCCGCGCTGGCTCGTGACGGTCAGGCGCATCTGGCCGTCCACCACCTCGGCCTCCCAGCGATCGGTCTGCTGCCAACGGTCGCCGCGCAGCAGCCTTGTGTCACTGAAGCGGCCCTCGGCCAGGGTGGCCTCCTGCCGCATGGTGTAGCCCGCCGCGCGCGTGACCGCATTGGGCCCGCAGGCCAGGACGAACTGCCACTCGCCGTCATAGTCGGCGGGCGCGGCCTGGGCGCTGCCCATGGCAAGGCAACAAGCCAAGGCGCCCAGGCCGGCATGCCGCGCGGCCGATCTCAACATCGCCATCTTCCGCTCCGTCTCCCTGGGCGGCGCGGGACATGCCGCACCGCGAGGCCGGAAGGGAAGCAGGCTGCCGCGGCCGCGTCCACCTGCCATGGGTTGCAGTCCCATGGCAGGTGGGGTCGGCGTCAGCGTGGCTCGTTCATCAGCCCCTTCACGATGGCGAAGCAGGCGCCCAGCAGCACGATGGTGAAGGGGAAGCCGGTGGAGACGGCCATGGCCTGCAGCGCGGCCAGCCCCCCGCCCAGCAGCAGGGCGATCGCGACCAGGCCTTCGAAGCTGGCCCAGAAGATGCGCTGCGGCACCGGCGCATTCACCTTGCCGCCCGCGGCGATGGTGTCCACCACCAGCGAGCCGGAATCCGAGGAGGTGACGAAGAAGACGATCACCAGCACGATTCCGACGAAGGACATGATCCCGGCCAACGGCATCTGGGAGAGCATCTCGAACAGCTTGATGGGCAGATCGGCGTCCTGCACCCCGGTGAAGCCATCGTTCAGCAGCTGGCTGATGGCGGTGCCGCCCATCGCGGTCATCCACAGCACCGACACCAGGGTCGGGATGATCAGCACGCAGGTGATGAATTCCCGCACCGTGCGGCCGCGGCTGACGCGGGCGATGAACATGCCCACGAAGGGCGACCAGCTGATCCACCACGCCCAGTAGAAGGCGGTCCAGCCCTGGCTGAAATTCGCGTCCTCGCGGCCGAAGGGCATCGAGAGCGCGGGCAGGTATTCTGCATAGGCCACGAGGTTGCCGAAGAAGCCGGTCAGGATGGCGAGCGTCGGCCCGGCGATGATGACGAACAGCAGCAACGCGACCGCAAGGACCATGTTGACCTCGGACAGGCGCTTCACCCCCTTGTCCAGCCCCGCCAGGATCGAGAACAGCGCGATGACGGTGATGCCGATGACCAGCGCGACCAGGAAGGCGTTGTCGGTGGGCAGGCCGAACAGGAAACTCAGCCCCGCCGCCGCCTGCTGCGCGCCCAGGCCGAGCGAGGTCGCCAGGCCGAAGATGGTGGCGAAGACCGCCAGGATGTCGATCACATGGCCCGGCCAGCCCCAGATCCGGTCGCCCAGGATCGGGTAGAACACCGAGCGGATCGTGAGCGGCAGGCCCTTGTTGTAGGAGAACAGCGCCAGCGCCAGCGCGACCACCGCATAGATCGCCCAGGGGTGCAGACCCCAGTGGAAAATCGTCGCGGCCATGCCCAGGCGCTGCGCCTCGACCACGTCGCCCGCCGCGCCGCCCAGCGGCGCCCAATCCGTGCGGACGCCATTCTCCATCGTGATACCGCCCAGCGCCGCCGAGTAGTGGGACATCGGCTCGGACACGCCGTAGAACATCAGCCCGATGCCCATGCCCGCGGCGAAGAGCATCGCGAACCATCCGGCATAGGAATAGTCGGGTGTCGCGTCTGGCCCGCCCAGGCGGATGCGGCCGAGCGGTGTCACGATCAGCGCCAGGCACAGGATCACGAAGATATTGCCGGCCGACAGGAAGAACCAATCCAGATTGGCCGTCAGGAAGTTCCGCAGCGCCACGAACAGCGGCCCCACCTCGTTCTGGAAGGCCAGCGTCAGCACCACGAACACCAGGATGGACAGGCCCGAGGTGACGAAGACCGGGTTGTGGATGTCGAAGCGGACAGGGCCGATCTGTGGCGTGATGTTGTCCTGCCCGATCGTGTAGTCGGTCTCGATGATCTCGGTGTCACCCTCGGGTGCCGGAATCGGCTCAATAGCCTGCTCGGGGGTGTCCGCGGGGTTTTCGCCGGGAAGGTCGTCCTGGTTCTGCTCGCTCACGCGCGGGCTCCTTTTGCGGGAATGGCCATGCTGCGACGGTTCATGCCGTCAGCGGACCAGGAATACGGAGATGCCGGTGTGGGTCGCGATTCCGCCGCCATGGGATGGCAGGATGTAATCCGCGATATTGGGCTTGTGCGAAGCCATGACCACCAGATCGGCACCGACCTCGGCCACGGCGCGCAGCAGGATGTCGGTGATCTCGACGGCAGGGTCATGCGCGGGATAGGCGCGTGCGCTGGCCTCGATTCCGTGGCGTGCGGCCTGTTCAGCGGCGAATGCCGCGAGCTTCTGGGCGAACTCCCTCGGATTGTGCGCGATGGGGCCCGGAGTCTCTTCCGTAACGCCCACGTAACATATAGACGCACCATAATTTCGTGCCAGATCAGCGGCTATTTTCAGTGACTTTTCCAGCTCTTGGGGATGCGCAAGGTCCACAGGGACCAATATCCTTGAAAACATCGCGTTCTCCCATGCGGCGATGAGCCCGGCCGGGGCCGCGGAACACATCAAGTAACACTGCGAATGAAACGTAACTGCTCGGCCAACGAGGCGCAACCGCCGCACCCTTCGCTCCGCCCGTCGCACGCCCTACCGCTGCGCCGCGCGAAGCCCTAAAGACGGCCCATGCGCTATGTTTCGACCCGCGGAGGGGCCGCCGCGCGCGGCTTCGAGGATGTCCTGCTCGCCGGCCTCGCGGAGGATGGCGGCCTGTTCCTGCCGGAATCCTGGCCCGAGTTCTCGGCCGCCGAATGGCGCGCCCTGCGCGGCCTGCCCTATCCGGAGCTTGCGGCACGCATCATCCACCCCTTCACCGGGGGCGCGCTGACCCTGGAGGCGCTGCAGGGCCTGACCGCCCGCGCCTATGCCGGCTTCCGCCACCCCGCCGTCGTGCCGCTCGTGCAGCTCGGCCCGCGCGACTTCGCTCTGGAGCTGTTCCACGGCCCCACCCTGGCCTTCAAGGATGTGGCGCTGCAGCTGCTCGGCCTGCTGTTCGACCATGTGCTGGAAAAGCGCGGCGAGCGCATCACCATCGTCGGCGCGACCTCCGGCGACACCGGCAGCGCCGCCATCGAGGCCTGCCGCGACCGCGCCGCGCTGGACATCGTGATCCTGCACCCCGAGGGCCGCACCAGCGAGGTGCAGCGCCGGCAGATGACCACGGTGCTCTCGCCCAATGTGGCCAACCTCGCCATCCAGGGGTCGTTCGACGACTGCCAGGACATGGTGAAGGCCATGTTCGTGGACGCGCCCTTCCGAGGCGAGATGCGTCTTGCGGCGGTGAACTCCATCAACTGGGCGCGCATCGCCGCCCAGATCCCCTATTACGCCGCCGCGGCGCTCGCGCTCGGCGCGCCCGACCGGCCGGTGGCGGTCTCGGTGCCCACCGGCAATTTCGGCAATGTCCTGGCCGCCTGGGCGGCGTCGCGCATGGGCCTGCCCATCGCGCGCTTCATCGTCGCCGCCAACCGCAACGACATCCTGGCGCGCTTCCTGGCGTCCAACGACATGAGCGCGCGGCCGGTCGAGCCCTCGTTCTCGCCCTCCATGGACATCCAGGTCAGCTCCAATTTCGAGCGCCTGCTGTTCGAGCTGCTGGGCCGCGACGCCGCCGCCACCGCGCAAGTGATGACGGAGTTCCGCACGACCGGCCGCATGCCCGTGCCCGACGCCGCCTGGCGCCAGGCCGCCGCCGCCTTCCAGGGCTTCGCGCTGGACGATGACGCGACGCTGGCCGAGATCGCCCGCAGGCAGCGCGAGGCCGGCTACCTGGCCGATCCGCACACCGCCATCGGCCTCGCGGCCGCGCGCAGCCTGGCGCCGGAGGACCGGGGCATCCCCGTCATCACCGCCGCCACCGCGCATCCGGCGAAATTCCCCGATGCGGTGGAGCGCGCCACCGGCCTGCGCCCGCCCCTGCCCCCCGCCCTGGCCGACCTCTACGAACGCGAGGAACGCTTCACCACCATCCCCAACGACCTCGCCGCGGCGCAGCGCTTCATCCGCGCCCATGCGATGCGCAACGCCGCCTGAGGGCCATATAGACGCCATGTCCGAAACCATCCGACTGACCACCCTGCCCTCGGGGCTGATCGTGGTGACCGAGCAGATGCCGCGCGTGGAGACCGTCTCCATCGGCGCCTATGTCCATGCCGGCACGCGGCACGAGAGCGCGCCGGAGAACGGCGCCTCGCATTTCCTGGAACACATGGCCTTCAAGGGCACGAAGCGCCGCGACGCGGCCGCCATCGCGCGCGAGATCGAGAATGTGGGCGGCCACATCAACGCCTACACGGCGCGCGAGCAGACCGCCTACTACTGCAAGGTGCTGCGCGAGGATGTGGGCCTCGCCGCCGACATCATCGGCGACATCCTGTGCCATTCCGTGCTGGAGCCGGAGGAGCTGGAGCGCGAGCGCGGCGTGATCCTGCAGGAGATCGGCCAGGCGAACGACACCCCCGACGACATCATCTTCGACCACTTCCAGCACGCCTGCTTCCCCGACCAGGCGATGGGCCGCCCCACGCTGGGCACCGAGGAGACGATCGGGCGGATGAAGCGCGAGGCGCTGGCCGGCTTCATGGGCCGGCACTACGGCCCGGCGCGCATGGTGGTCGCCGCCGCGGGCGCGATCGAGCACGACCAGGTGCTGAAGCTGGTCGAGCGCCACTTCGCGGACCTGCCCGTGGTCGCCCCGCCCGCGCCCGACGTCGCGCGCTACGAGGGCGGCGAATACCGCGAGGAACGCGACCTCGACCAGGTGCACATGGTGCTGGGCTTCCCCTCGGCGCACTACACCGACCGGGACCACTTCCCCTCCATGCTGCTGTCAACCCTGCTGGGCGGCGGCATGTCCTCGCGGCTGTTCCAGGAGATCCGCGAGAAGCGCGGGCTGGTCTATTCCATCTACAGCTTCGCCCACCCCTACCAGGACGCCGGGGTCTTCGCGATCTACGCCGGCACCGGCGAGGAACAGGCCGCCGAACTCATGCCCGTCGCGCTGGAAGAACTGCGCCGCGTGCAGCATGACGTGACCGAGGATGAGCTGCAGCGCGCCAAGGCGCAGCTGCGCGCCTCGTTGCTCATGTCGCTCGAATCCACCGGCAGCCGCTGCGAGCAGCTGGCGCGGCAGATCCAGATCCATGGCCGCGTCATCCCGGTGGAGGAGACCAAGGCGCGCATCGCCGCCGTCACGCTGGACGATGTGAGGCGTGCCGCGGTGCGGCTGTTCCGCGCTAAGCCGAGCCTCGCGACGCTGGGCCCCATCGGCCGGGTGCCGAGCCTCGCGCAGATCGCCGAGAAGCTGGCGGCATGAACCGCGCCGACACGCTCGCGGCCCTGCTGGAAGCCGCGCGCCGCGCCGGCGCGGATGCCGCCGATGCCGTGCTGGTGCACGCCGCCTCCCTTTCGGTGCAGCGGCGCCTCGGCACGATCGAGCAGCTGGAACGTGCCGAATCCGTGGACCTCGGGCTGCGCGTCTTCATCGGCCAGCGCATGGCCATCGTCAGCGGCACCGACGCCGACCCCAAGGGCTTCGCCGCCCTGGCCGAGCGCGCGGTCGCCATGGCCCGCGTGGTGCCCGAGGACCGCTTCGCCGCGATCCCCGAGGCGCCGCCGCCCGCCGATGCCGCCGCGCTCGACCTCGACGACGGGCAGGAGCCCAGCGCCGAGGCGCTGCTGGAGCGCGCCGCCGCCGCCGAGGAAGCCGCGTTGGCCATCGGGGGCGTGACCAACAGCGAGGGCGCCGGCGCGGGCTGGTCGCGCAGCAGCCGGGCGCTGGCGACATCGCGCGGATTCTTCGGGGAATATGCGCGCAGCATGCACAGCGTCTCGGCCACCGCGCTGGCGGGGGCCGGCACCGGGATGCAGCGCGACTACGACTACACCAGCGCGGTGCATCTCGCGGATCTGGAGGATGCCGCCACCATCGGCCGCCGCGCCGGCGAACAGGCGGTGGCGCGGCTGAACCCGACGCGTCCGCGCAGCGCGCGGCTGCCCGTGGTGTATCACCCGCGCGTCTCGGCCTCGCTGCTGTCGCATCTGGCCAATGCCATCAACGGCGCGGCCATCGCGCGCGGCACCTCCTTCCTGAAGGACGCCATGGGCACGGCCGTCATGCCCGCCGGCATGAATCTCTGGGACGATCCGACCCGGCCACGCGGCCTGCGCTCCCGCCCCTTCGACGGCGAGGGCCAGGCCGGCGCACGGCGCGCCATCGTGCAGGATGGCGTGCTGACCACCTGGCTGCTCGACCAGCGCAGCGCCGCCCAGCTCGGCCTCGCCAGCACCGGCCATGCGGCGCGCGGCACCTCCGGCCCGCCCTCGCCCTCGCCCAGCAACCTCTGGCTGGAGCCCGGGACGCTGACGCCCGAGGCGCTGATGGCCGACATCGCCGAGGGGCTGTTCGTGACGGAACTCATCGGCATGGGGGTGAATGGCGTCACCGGCGACTACTCGCGCGGGGCGGCGGGCTTCATGATCCGCGGCGGCCAGCTGGCGGAGGCGGTGGGCGAGATCACCATCGCCGGCAAGCTTCCCGAGATGTTCCGGGCGATCACCGCGGCGAACGACCTGAGGTTCAGGCGCGGCACGGATGCGCCGACGCTGCGGGTGGATGGGATGACGCTGGCGGGGTCCTGAGGCCCCTACTCCTTCCGCGCCGCCAGCACGCGGTAGCGCACCCAGCCCTCGGTCTGCAGCGTCTCCAGCATGATGCCGCCGATCTCGGCCTCCTCGCGCAGGCCGAGGCCAAGCGCGCGCCGCAGCCGCACCGGCCAGCGGTCGAGTTCCG
>SKWC01000192.1 GCA_007129145.1 Rubritepida sp. | reverse complement strand
TAGGCCTGCCGGTTCACCCCGCCATCGCCGGTGTCGCCGATCTCAGCCAGGCGCATCAGGCGACGCCACAGCCGCGAGGGTGGCGTGCCCGCCGGTCGCGCGTTTTCCATGGGCTTTGCTTCCTTCCTCGTCACCTGGCGCGCATGCTCCGCCCCGAAGCCGCCTGCGGCAAGGGGGCGAAGGGGCCGGCGAGGCTGGCGGCGGCGGCGCGGTCGTTCCACACTCGGCCCGATCAAGCGCCATTCAATCGCCGCCGCCGAAGGGGTTTCGCCATGCCGCGCCAGATGCATCTCGGGCTGTTCCTGCTGGCCACCGGCAGCCATGTGGCGGGCTGGCGCATGCCCGGCGCGGTCACCAGCTTCGAGGACCTGCCCGCCCTGTGCCAAATCGCCCGCACGGCGGAGGCCGCCTGCTTCGACATGATCTTCCTGGGCGACAACCTCTACGCCCACCCCGACGCGCACCCCTCCTACACGGTGCGCCTAGAGCCGCTGACCATGCTGACCGCCATGGCCATGGTGACCAGCCGCATCGGCCTCGGCGCCACCATGCCCACCACCTACAACGAGCCCTACCATGTGGCGCGCATCTTCGCCTCGCTGGACCACATCAGCGGCGGGCGGGCGGCGTGGAACGCGGTGACCGGCGCCAGCGCGCTGGCCGGGCCCAATTTCGGCCGCCAGCACCCCGCGCACGCCGACCGCTACGCCATCGCGGAGGAATTCGTGGATGTGGTGCGCGGGCTGTGGGATTGCTGGGAGGATGGCGCGCTGGTCGCCGACCGCGAAAGCGGCCGCTACCTAGACCCGGCCAGGCTGCATGCGCTGAACCACAAGGGCGCGCATTTCACGGTGCAGGGGCCGATGAACATCACCCGCTCGCCGCAGGGCCAGCCGGTGATCCTGCAGGCCGGCGGCTCCGAGGCCGGGCTCGATTTCGCCGCGCGCACCGCGGATGTCGTGTTCTCGGTCGTGCAGGATTTCGAGGAGGCGAAGGCGCAGTATGAGCGCCTGAAGTCGCGCCTGTCCAAGTTCGGCCGTGGCACCGAGGAGGTCGCGGTGCTGCCCGGGGTGATGCCGGTGGTGGGCCGCACCGACGCCGAGGCGCGCGAGAAGCTCGCGCAGTTGCAGGGCTTCGTGGATTCCTCCAACGCCCGCGGGCTGCTGCGCGACCGCCTGGGCATTGACGTGACCGATTACGACCTGGACGCGCCCATGCCGGACCTCGCCCTGCCCGACGGCGGGCATGGCTTCGCGAGCACCGTGCTGAACAAGGCCAAGCGCGAGGGGCTGACGCTGCGCGACGTGTACAACCTGCTGGGCGCCGCGCGCGGCCATTGGGTGCTGTGCGGCAGCGCCGAGACGGTGGCCGACACGCTGCAGGCCTGGTTCGAGGGCGGTGCGGCGGATGGCTTCAACGTCATGCCCTCGCATTTCCACGGGGGGCTCGAGGATTTCGCGGAGCTGGTCGTGCCGGAGCTGCAGCGGCGCGGGCTGTTCCGCACGGAATATGCGGGGCCCATGCTGCGCGACCACCTGGGCCTTGGCCGGCCGGAACGGCGGCACTGCCCGGCGGCACGGGACAAAAGCGCGGCCGAATAATCCGCAGCGCTACAGCTCCACCACCACGTAATCCTCCTCGACCCGGACGGGGAAGGTCTCGGCCTGCAGGTCCGCGCCCTTCTCGATGCAGGCGGGGAAGCTGCGCGTCTTCACCCGCCGCGGGTCGAAGCGCGAGCGCCCGGTGCGGATGTCGAACTCCCAGGCGTGCCAGGGGCAGCGCACGATCTCGCCACGCCGGTCATAGCGGTATTCGCCCGGGCAGGCGCTTTCCACCAGCCCCATCACCGGGCCCTTGTGCAGCGGCCCGCCCTGGTGCGGGCAGCGGTCGTTCAGCGCGAAGAAGGCGCCGTCCAGGTTGAACACCACCACCCGCTTGCCCCCGGCCTCGACCAGGCGGCGGCTGCCGGGCGGGATCTCGGCCACCGGGCCGACCACATGGCGCATCGCTCAGAACCCGTAGAGGCGGCGCGCATTCCCGCCGTAGATCGCCGCGCGATGCGCCTCGGGGATGAAGGCGGGGATGGCGGTGCGCGGGTCGTCGAAATCCCAATGCGGGTAGTCCGAGGCGTAGAGGATGCGGTCCCAGCCGATCCAGCCCATGCAGTCCAGCAGCTGCTCGGGCCGCGGCGGCTCCTCGATGGGCTGGGTGCTGACCCAGAGCTGCTCGCGCAGCTGCTCCGACGGCGCGCGGCGGATGTGCGGGATCTCGTCCTTCAGCGTGGGCCACAGCTTGTCCAGCCGCCAGGCCACCGAGGGCAGCCAGCCGAAGCCGCATTCGATCAGCACCACCTTGAGGCGGCGGAAGCGCTCGAACACGCCCTCGATCACCAGCGAGTTCACCAGCGACTGGCAGGATGTCGCGTGCTCGCTCACCTCCTCGATGTAGAAGCTGGGCCAGCCGCCATTGGTCATGGGCCAGCCCGAGTAGCCGAAGGCGTGCACGCCGACGGGCAGGCCGGCTTCCTCGGCGGCCTCGAAGATCGGCCAGTATTTCGGATTGCCCAGCGGGTGGGAGGTGCGGCTCATCACCAGCACCTGGCAGAAGCGGGAATCCCCCGCCCGCTTGCGGATCTCGGCGGCACTCGCCTCGGCATCCTCATAGGGCACGACGACCGAGGCGCGCAGCCGCCCGTCGCGCGCCACCCATTCGGCCAGCTGCCACTCATTCACCGCATGGGCCATGGCCGCCGAGAAGGGGTTGTTCATATCCCCCTGCCCCGAGGGCTGGAGGGGATTCAGCACGCCGATATCCACCCCGTAGTGGTCCAGGTGCTGCGCCGCGGTGAAGGCGGGGTCCGAGGCCGGGGTGCCGCCCTCGGGCGTCCAGGCGTCGCGGCGGCTGGCCAGGGGCTGCGCCTTGAAATAGGGCGGGCCCTTCACGAAGCCGTGCCGCGCGCGCAGCCCGTAGCTGTGCAGCCGGTGGCGCATCTCGGCACTCAGCCAGGGGTCGAACACATGCAGCGACCGCGGGCGGGGGTGGATGTCCACATCCACCAGCCCTTGCGTGGCGGCGGGCGGGCGGCCCGGCGCGAGGCGGGGGTTGATCACATTCACGGCGTCACCTCCTGACCTAGCCTTGCATAGCATGCCAGCGGATTGTCCACGCAGATCTTGCGGGCCAGCGCCGCATCCACCCCGGCGGGCAGGCGCGGCGGCCCGTCGAACTGCCAATGCGGCCAGTCGCTGGACCACAGCAGCATCTCGTCCGAGCCCAGGTGGTCCAGCAGCCGCCCCACGGTGGCGCCGTCATCGGGCGCGTCGAAGGGCGTGAGCGAGAGGCGGACATTCTCGCGCACCGTCTCGATCGGGCTGCGCTCCAGCCAGGGCACCTCGAAGCGCACGCCCTTCCAGGTCTTGGACAGGCGCCACAGGAAGGCCGGCAGCCAGGAGACGCCGGATTCCAGCAGCACCACCCGCAGTTCCGGGAATTTCACGAAGACGCCCTCGGTGATGAGGGAGGCCAGGGTGGATTGGAAACCCTGCTGGTTCGCCGCGTAATCCTCGGCATACCAGGAGGGCCAGCCCAGCGAGGTCGTGGGGTTGCGGAAGGCGCTGCCGGCGTGGATGGCCAGCGGCAGGCCGTGGCGCACCAGCGCCTTGAACACCGGCCAGTTGTGCCGCCGCCCCAGCGGCGTCTCGCCCATCACCAGCACCATGGCCTGCACGAAGCGCGGATCGGGGGCGAGGCGCTCGATCTCCTCGACCGCGTGCTCGGGGTTGAACATGGGCAGGATGATGGAGGCCGCGAGCCGCGGGTCGTGGTCGAGGAAGGCCGCGCGCGTCCAGTCGTTCAGCGCCGTGGTGAAGGCGGCCGCCATATCCTCGTTGAACACGAGCTGCACGCCATAGAGCGGCGTGAGGATGCCGCGCGCCACCCCCCAGGGTTCCAGCACCTGCGCGCGCAGCAATTCGGGCGTGCTGGCGGGCTTGGTGCCATCGGCCGGGCGCCAGTCGGCGCGCACCGTCTTGGGCGCGCCGGGCGGGAAGGATTGCGTCTCGAAGCCATCCAGGCCGCGCTGCGCGATCTGGTCGCGCCAGAAATCGGGCAGGAAGGGCGCCAGCGCATCCAGCCCCGGCACCATGGGGTGCAGGTCCACATCCACCGTGCCCGGCGGGAGGGCCGGGTGCAGGCTCACAGGTCGCAGACCGTGATCCGCCGCGCCTCGATCAGATCGGCATAGGCCGCGCGGGTCCGCCCGAGGCGGGGGTTCTTCGTGTGCGCCTCCAGCGCGGCGGCGTCGGCATAGACCTCGACCAGCATGACGCGGCCGGTGTCCGGGCTGCCATCCGCCAGCCGCGGCTGCAGCACCTCGAAGCGGCGGCAGCCGGGCTCGTCAGACAGCGTCCCGGCGGCGTGGTCGCGGATGATGCGGTCGAATTCGGCATGGGTGCCGGGCTTGAGGGTGAACTCGACCACGAGGGCGATGCTGGACATGGCGTTTCCCCTTTGCTTGAGACCGCCATGCCACCCCGGCGCGGGGCTTGCGTCAATGCAGGCCCGTCAATGCAAACGGGGCGTCTTGAGATGCCGGCTGCGGTCGCTGCTGGTGATGGAGACATCCAGCTGCCGCTCGCCGCGCGCCACGGTCAGCCGCACCTTCGCACCCGCCGACCCGGCCGCGCGCACCGCCGTCCACAGCGAGATCAGGTCGCTCACCGCCTGGCCGTCCACCGCCAGGATGCGGTCGCGCGGGCGCAGCCCGGCGCGCTCGGCCGGGCCGCCCTTGGCCAGGTGGCCCACCCCAACCTCCTCCTCATCCTCGGTGGCGTAGAGGCCGAGCCAGGGGCGGGCGGGCCGGCCGGAGTGCCCGGTGCGGCGCAGCATCTCCAGATGCGGCAGCAACTCGTTGATCGGCACGACCATGTTGAGGTCGAGCCGTTTCCCCCCCGGCTGCCCCTGCTGCAGGATCAGGCTGCCGACACCGGCCAGCCGCCCGTCCGGGCCGAACAGCCCCGCGCCGCCCCAATGCGGATGCGCGGGGGCGGTGAAGATCGCCTTCTCCAGCATGTATTCCCAATAGCCCGCGAAGGGCTGGCGCGCCGCCACCGTGCAGGCCACCGCGTGGGAGATGCCGCCGGCCGCGCCCAGCACGCAGGGCGTGCCCTGGGCCAGCGTGTCGGAATCGCCCAGCGGCGCCACCGCCATCCCCGGCAACCGGCCGAGCGTCTGCACCAGGCCAAAGCCGCTCTCGAAATCGGTCGCGATGGTGGTGCCCTGCACCACCCGCCCGTCATGGGTGCTGAGCCAGATCGTCTCGGCCTCCATGACCAGATAGCCCATGGTCAGCACCAGCCCGCCGGGGTCTATCCAGACGCCCGAGCCCTCGCGCTCGACGCCGAGTGCGGCGGCCGAGGTCGCGTCGGGCGGCACCTGCGCGCGGACCGTGACGACCGATTGCAGCCGCTCGATCAGCGGGAAGGCGAATTCCGAGGGTTCCGGCTGGAACGCCTCGGGCACCTCCCAATCGTCGTCGTCATCGAGCATGGCGCATCCCCACGGCCTTGGGGCCCGGCCGCCCCGGCCGGCGAAAGGCGGCGCCGGGACGTTTTTCCAAGCATGTCATGCCCTCAATCTAGCGCCGGGGCGGGCGAATGTCAGCGCGGCCGCGCAGCGGCGCGAGGCCGTGCCGCCGCCTGCCCCGCGGAACTGTATTCGACGCCGGCCGGCGCGGCGCGTTGCTGCATCGGGCAATGGCCGCGCGACGGCTTCATGAAGAATTCAACGGAACATGGGCCGATGCGCGGCTCAGGACTGGCGCGCCGAAGGCTCGTATCGCTAAAATTGCGCACCGAATCAGGAGAAAGCCGCAGCATGTCGTATCCCGGCCCGCAGGGCAGCTACACGCAGGTCACCACAACCTCCTGGTTCACGCGCCTCAAGGGCGCGCTCGTCGGAATCCTGGTCGGGCTGGTGCTGATCCCCGGCGGCGCGGCGCTGCTGTTCTGGAACGAGGGAAGGGCGGTGCAGACCGCGCGCTCCCTGGCGGAAGGCGCGGGCGCGGTGGTCGCCGCCGCACCCGACCGGGTGGACCCGGCCATGGAGGGCCGGCTGGTGCATGTCACGGGCCAGATGCGCACCACCGCCCCCCTCGCCGATCCGGAATTCGGCATCACCGCCCCCGATGCGCTGCGCCTGGTGCGCCGCGTCGAGATGTACCAGTGGCGCGAGGACAGCCGCAGCGAAACCCGCGAAAGGCTGGGCGGCGGCACCGAGACCATCACCACCTACACCTACCGCCTGGACTGGGCCGAACGGCCCATCGCCTCCAGCCGCTTCCGCCAGCCCGAGGGCCGCAGCAACCCGCCCTTCCGCTATTCGGCGCGCGAGGCGGTGGCGCAGGATGCGCGGCTCGGCGCCTGGCGCGTCGCGGCCGAGCAGCTGCGCGGCTTCGGCACGCTCCAGCCCATCGCGCTCGACCCGGCCACCGCGTCGCCGCCGGCGGGGGCGCGCATCCTGGACGGCGCCTTCTACCTGGGCGCGGACCCCGCCCGCCCGCAGGTCGGGGACATGCGCATCCGCTTCGCCGCCGTGCCCGCCGAGGCGGGCAGCGTGGTCGCCCGCCAGGCCGGCGACGGCTTCGCCCCCTTCCAGACCCGCGCGGGCGACGCCCTGTTCATGCTGCGCTCCGGCAGCATGAGCGCCGAGGAGATGATCGCCGCCGCCGAGGCCGCCAACCAGCTGATGACCTGGCTGCTGCGCGGGCTGGGCATCGTGCTGGTGTTCATCGGCTTCTCGCTGCTGCTGAAGCCGCTGTCGGTGCTGGCGTCGGTGGTGCCGCTGTTCGGCGCGGTGGTCGGCTTCGGCGCGATGCTCGTCTCGGGCGTGCTGACCTTCCTGCTGGCGCCCACGGTCATCGCCATCGCCTGGTTCTGGTACCGCCCGCTGGTGGGCGCGCTGGTGCTGGCCGGCGGGATCGCGGTGTCCTTCGGCTTCGCGGCGCTGCTGCGCCGCCGCCGCGCGGGCCTCAGCCCCCCGGCGGCGCCTGCAGCGCCCTGAGCAGGGCGAAACCCGCC
>SKWC01000216.1 GCA_007129145.1 Rubritepida sp. | reverse complement strand
TCGCAGCAAGGAAGATCCGTGAGCCTTTCCGAGACACTCCCGCCCGGCACGACACCGATGGAAACGCCCCCCAGCGGCGACGCCATGCGCGACGCCATCCTGCGTAACCTGATGTTCGACCTGGGCAAGAGCCGCGCCGGCGCCCTGCCGCGCGACTGGTTCATGGCCACGGCACTCGCGGTGCGCGACCGGCTGGTGCAGCCCTGGCTGTCGGATCTGCGCAGCGCCTATGACACCGGCGAGAAGCAGGTCTACTACCTCTCGCTCGAATTCCTGATCGGCCGGCTGCTGCGCGAGAACATCTCGAACCTGCGCATGATGCCCGAGGTCAAGGCCGCACTCGCCTCGCTCGACCTCGACCCCGAGGCGGTGTTCGCCTGCGAACCCGACGCCGCACTCGGCAATGGGGGCCTGGGGCGGCTCGCGGCCTGCTTCATGGAGAGCCTCGCCTCGCTCAACATCCCCGCCTTCGGCTACGGCATCCGCTACGACCACGGGCTGTTCAAGCAGGGCATCCGCGAGGGCTGGCAGGAGGAGTTCCCGGAGGATTGGCTCAACTTCCAGAACCCCTGGGAATTCGCCCGCCCCGAGATCGCCCATCCCATCGGCTTCGGCGGCAGCGTCGAGGAGATCGAGCGCCCCGACGGCAGCCTCCGGCATGTCTGGCGCCCGGCCGAGACGGTGCTGGCGGTGGCCTATGACACGCCGGTGGTGGGCTGGCGCGGCATCCATGTGAACACGCTCCGGCTGTGGTCGGCGCGTGCGCTGGACATGCTCAGCCTCGATGCCTTCAACCGCGGCGACCACCTGGGCGCGATCTCGGAACGCGCGCGCGCCGAGGCCATCAGCCGCGTGCTCTACCCCGCCGACGAAAGCCCCTCGGGGCTGGAATTGCGGCTGCGCCAGGAATTCTTCTTCTCCTCGGCGGCGCTGCAGGACCTGCTGCGGCGGCACCTGCGCGTCTATGGCGAGGTCCACACCCTGCCCGAGCGCGTGGCGATCCAGCTGAACGACACCCACCCCGCCATCGCGGTGGCGGAACTCATGCGCCTGCTGCTCGACGACCACGACCTCGACTGGCACCAGGCCTGGCGCATCACGCGCGGCTGCATCAGCTACACCAACCACACCCTGCTGCCCGAGGCGCTGGAAAGCTGGCCGGTGGCGCTGATGGAGCAGGTGCTGCCGCGCCACATGCAGATCATCTACATGCTCAACGCGCTGCACCTGGCCGAGGTCGGCGCGGCCAATCCCGGCGACAACCGGCTGCTGGCCTCCGTCTCATTGATCGAGGAGGCGAATGGCCGGCGGGTGCGCATGGGCCACCTGGCCTTCCTGGGCAGCCACAAGGTCAACGGCGTCTCGGCCCTGCATTCGGAGCTGCTGAAGCAGACCGTCTTCAGCGACTTCCACGCGCTGTGCCCGGGCCGCATCACCAACAAGACCAACGGCGTGACCTTCCGCCGCTGGCTGATGCAGTGCAACCCCGGCCTGACCGAGCTGCTGCTGGAGGCGATCGGCCCGGAATTCATGGACGATCCGGCGGCGCTCGTCGGGCTGGAGAAGCTGGCCGATGACGCGGGCTTCCAGGACCGCTTCGCCGCGGTGAAGCGCGCCAACAAGGAGGCGCTGGCCCGGCTGGTGCGCGAGAGGGTGGGGATACGGCTGGACCCGGCGGCCATGTTCGACATCCACATCAAGCGCATCCACGAATACAAGCGCCAGCTGCTGAACATCCTGGAGACCATCGCGCTCTATGACGCGATCCGCGCCGAGCCGCACCGGGACTGGCAGCCGCGGGTGAAGATCTTCGCGGGCAAGGCGGCCGCGAGCTACCACCGCGCCAAGCTCATCATCAAGCTGGCGCATGACGTGGCGCGCATGGTCAACCGCGACCCCATGATGCGCGACCGCCTGAAGGTGGTGTTCCTGCCCAACTACAACGTCTCCCTGGCCGAGGTGCTGATCCCCGCCGCCGACCTGTCCGAGCAGATCAGCACCGCGGGGATGGAGGCCTCGGGCACCGGGAACATGAAGTTCGGCCTGAACGGCGCGCTGACCATCGGCACGCTGGACGGCGCCAACGTCGAGATGCTGGAGCATCTGGGGCCCGAGAACATCTTCATCTTCGGCCTGACCACGCCCGAGGTGGCGCAGCGCCGCGCCGAGGGCTGGCGCGGGCGCATGGCGATCGAGGCGTCGTTCCGGCTGTCGCAGGTGATGGACCAGCTCGCCACCGGGGTGCTCTCGCCCGATGACCGGGGCCGCTACGGGGGCCTCGTGCAGGACCTGCGGGAGGTGGACCACTTCATGGTGACCGCCGATTTCGACAGCTACTACGCGAAGCAGCGCGAGGTGGACGGGGTCTGGACCGACCAGGCGGCCTGGCGGCGCAAGGCCGTGCTCAACACCGCGCGGCTCGGCTGGTTCTCCTCCGACCGCACCATCCGCGAATACGCCGAGGAGATCTGGGGGGTGCCCATACGGCAATGACCCGAAGCACCCCGCGCGCCCCTCCCGCGCGGGCGGCGCCACAACCCCGGGACGATTGCCGCGGCACCCGCATCCTTGCTAGGTGCCTGCCAGGGCGGCGGAACCCGCAGGCCGGCCCAAGGGAGGAGCCCAATGCGTGACCCTGCCCAGGCGCCGGCGCCGTCCCCATGGGCGCGCTCGGCCATGGCCTTCGTCCTGGCCGGCGGCCGCGGCTCGCGGCTCATGGAGCTGACCGACCGGCGCGCCAAGCCCGCGGTCTTCTTCGGCGGCAAGTCGCGCATCATCGACTTCGCCCTGTCGAACGCGCTGAACTCGGGCATCCGGCGCGTCGCGGTGGCCACGCAATACAAGGCGCACAGCCTGATCCGCCACCTGCAGCGCGGCTGGAACTTCTTCCGCGCCGAGCGCAACGAGAGCTTCGACATCCTGCCCGCCAGCCAGCGCGTCTCGGAGCACAACTGGTATCTGGGCACCGCGGATGCGGTCTATCAGAACATCGACATCATCGAGGACCTGGCGCCGCGCCACACCGTGATCCTGGCGGGCGACCACGTCTACAAGATGGATTACGAGCGCATGCTGCGCCAGCATGTGGACAGCGGCGCGGATGTCACCGTCTCCTGCATCGCCTTCCCGCGCGAGCAATCCTCGGGCTTCGGCATCGTGGCCGTGGACGAGGCCGGACGCATCACCGACTTCCTGGAGAAGCCCAAGGACCCGCCGGGCATCCCGGGCCAGCCGGACATGTCCCTCGCCTCCATGGGCATCTACGTCTTCGAGACGCAGTACATGATCGAGGTGCTGCGCCGCGACGCCGCCGACCCCCATTCCAGCCATGACTTCGGCAAGGACATCATCCCGCGCATCGTGCAGGAAGGCCGCGCGGTGGCGCACCGCTTCGAGGGCTCCTGCGTGATGTCGGCGCAGGAGACCGCGCCCTACTGGCGCGATGTCGGCACGGTGGACGCCTATTGGGAGGCGAACATCGACCTCACCGACGTGAACCCCCCGCTCGACCTCTATGACCGCGACTGGCCGATCTGGACCCATGCCGAGGTCGTGCCGCCGGCGAAATTCGTCCATGACGAGATCGGCCGGCGCGGCGAGGCGATTTCCTCCCTCGTCTCGGGCGGCTGCATCATCTCGGGCGGGTCGGCGCGGCGCTCATTGCTGTTCACCGGCGTGCACCTGCACTCCTACGCCCGGCTGGACCAGGCGGTGCTGCTGCCCGGCGTGGATGTGGGGCGCGGGGCGCGGCTGTCGCGCGTGGTGGTGGACCGCGATGTGCACATCCCGCCCGGCCTGGTGGTGGGCGAGGACCCCGTGCTGGACGCCGCGCGCTTCCGCCGCACCGAGAGCGGCGTGGTGCTGATCACCCAACCCATGCTGGACCGCCCCATTCCGGACCGCCCCATTCCGGACCGCTTTGGCGGCGCCTGAGCCCATGGCGCTGCGCGTGCTCGCCGTCGCCTCCGAGGCGTTTCCCTGGGTCAAGACCGGCGGGCTCGCGGATGTGGTGGGCGCGCTGCCCGGCGCCCTGGCGGCCGAGGGCGTCGAGGTCACGACCCTGCTGCCCGGCTACCCGGCGGTGATGGCGGCGATGGACCCGGTGCTGCGGGTGGATCGGATCGTCGATCTGCCGGGCGGGCCGGCGCGGCTGGTGCATGCCGCACCCGGCGGGCAGCGGCTGGTCGCACTCGATGCGCCGCATTTCTTCGCCCGGCCGGGCAGCCCCTATCTCGGCCCCGACCGGCGGGACTGGCCCGACAACGGGCTGCGCTTCGCGGCCCTGGGGCGCGCCGCCGCGGGCCTTGCCGCATCGGAAGGCTTCGACGCGCTGCATGCGCATGACTGGCAGGCCGGGCTGGCCGCCGCCTATCTGCGCTTCGCGGCGCCGCGCATCCCCTGCCTGTTCACCCTGCACAACCTCGCCTTCCAGGGGCTGTTCCCGGCCGCGATCTTCCCTGAGCTCGGCCTGCCGGCGGCGGCCTTCGCGACCGACGGGCTGGAATACTGGGGCGGCGTCAGCTTCCTCAAGGCGGGGCTGTGGTATGCGGACCGCATCAGCACCGTCTCGCCCAGCTACGCCGCCGAGATCCGCCAGCCCGAGCACGGGATGGGCATGGACGGGCTGCTGCGCGCGCGCGCGGGCGTGCTGCACGGAATCCTGAACGGCCTCGACACCACCGAATGGGACCCCGCGACCGACCCGCACCTGCCGCACCCCTGCCCCGGCTGGGACAGCGCGGGCCGGGCGGTGAACAAGGCGGCGCTGCAGGGCCGCATGGGACTCGACGTCGCGGCGGACGCGCCGCTCTTCGCCTTCGTCGGGCGCATGACGGCGCAGAAGGGCTTGGACCTGATCCTCGACTGCCTGCCCATCCTGCTGGAGGCCGGCGCGCAGCTCGCGCTGCTGGGCAGCGGCGATGCGGCGCTGGAGGCGCGTGCCCATGCCGCCACCGCGGCCCATCCCGGGCGGGTCGGCGCCTTCATCGGCTTCGACGAGGGCTTCGCGCGGCTGTGCTACGCGGGTGCGGACGCCTTCATCCTGCCGTCGCGCTTCGAGCCCTGCGGCCTCGCGCAGCTGTGCGCGCTGCGCTATGGCGCGCCGCCGATCGTGGGGCGCGTGGGCGGGCTGGCGGACACGGTGGTGGACGCGAATGAGATGGCGCTCGCCGCCGGCCAGGGCACCGGGCTCCAGTTCAGCCCGGTCAACGCCGCGGCGCTGGGCGCGGCGCTGGAGCGCGCGCTGCGCCTGATGCGCGGCCCCGGCGACTGGACGCGGCTGCGCTCCAACGCGCAGGCCACCGACGTCTCCTGGGCGCGCTCGGCCCGGCAATACGCGGCGCTGCTGCGGGGGATGACCGCCGCGCATGGTTGAGGCGCTGGGAGTCACGCCGGCGGGGGATGGCGCCGATGCCGCGATCCCCGCGCCGGGGGCGGATGCGCTGTGGCTGTGCCTCTTCGAAGGCGGCGCGGAGGTGGCGCGCCACCGCCTCGCGCCGGGGCCGGATGGGGTGTTCACCGGCCATGTGCCGGGCATGCGGGCGGGCGCGCATTACGGGCTGCGGGCGGCGGGGCCGCGCGCGGCGGGCCGCTTCAACCCGGCCAAGCTGCTGCTCGACCCCTGGGCGCGGCGCATCAGCGCGCCCTTCGCGCTCCACCCCGCGCAATTCGACACCGGGCCCATCCCCTGCGCCGAGGACAGCGCGCCGCATGTGCCGCACGCCATCCTGACGCCGCCGCCCGCCCCGCGCCCCTGGCGTCCCATGCCTCCGCGCCCGGAGGTTCTGTATGAGCTGCATCTGCGCGGCTTCACCCAGCGCCACCCCGATGTGCCCGAAGCCATCCGCGGCACCTTCGCGGGCCTCGCGCATCCGGCCGCCATCGCGCATCTGCAGCGCCTGGGCGTCACCATGGTCGAGGTCATGCCCGCCGCCGCCTGGGTGGATGAGCGCCACCTGCCGCCGCTCGGGCTGGGCAATTACTGGGGCTACAACCCGGTCGGCTTCCTCGCGCCCGACCCGCGCCTCGCCCCCGGCGGCATGGAGGAGGTCGCGGCCGCGGTGCAGGCGCTGCGCGCGGCCGGCATCGGCGTGATCCTGGACGTGGTGTTCAACCACACCGGCGAGGGCGACGCCGCCGGCCCGACGCTCAGCCTTCGCGGCCTGGGCGAATGGGCCTGGTACCGCGCGGGCGCGAATGAATCGGGCTGCGGCAATGTGCTGGCCTGCGACCGGCCCTGGCCCATCCGCCTCGTCATGGACGCCCTGCGCCACTGGGCGCTGGCGGCGGGGGTGGACGGCTTCCGCCTCGACCTCGCCACCACGCTGGGCCGGCGCGACGGCGGCGGCGGCTTCGACCCCGCCGCGCCGCTGCTGGCCGCCATCCGCCAGGACCCGGTGCTGCGGCAGCGACGCATCATCGCCGAGCCCTGGGACGCCGCGGACCACAGCCTGGGCGCCTTCCCGCCCGGGTGGGGGGAGTGGAACGACCGCTTCCGCGACGATGTCCGCCGCTTCTGGCGCGGCGATGCCGGCATGGCGGGGGCGCTGGCCACGCGGCTGGCGGGCTCGGCCGACCTGCTGCCCGGCCGCGCCGCCGACAGCGTGAACTTCGTCACCGCCCATGACGGCTTCACCCTGGCCGACCTGGTCAGCCACCGGGCGCGCCACAACCTCGCGAATGGCGAGGACAACCGCGACGGCATGGCCGAGAACTTCTCCTGGAACCATGGCGTTGAAGGCCCCACGCGCGATGCCGGCGTTCTGACCCGCCGCGCCGCCGATGCCCGCGCGCTGCTGGCCATGCTGCTGACGGCGCGCGGCCTGCCCATGATCTGCATGGGCGACGAGCTGGGGCGCAGCCAGGGGGGCAACAACAACGCCTATTGCCAGGACAACGCGCTGTCCTGGGTGGACTGGCCGGCGGCCGATGCGGGGCTGATCGCCTTCACCGCGCGCCTCGTCGCCGCACGCCGTGACCATCCCGCGCTGCATGCCACCGCGCCGCTGACCGGCGCCGAGACGGACGGCTTCCCCGACGTCGCCTGGCGCGACCTGGACGGCCGGCCGCTGACGGCCGCGGCCTGGGAGGCGGCGGAAAGCCTGGGCATGCTGCTGCACCATGCGGGCGACCGCGTGCTGGTGCTGTTCCACCGCGACGCCGCGGCCGCAGTGGCC
>SKWC01000209.1 GCA_007129145.1 Rubritepida sp. | reverse complement strand
GATCTTCGGCACGGACCTCGTTGCCGGCACGGGCGAGCCGGTGGCGCTGGTCGACCCCGCCAGCGGCGAGACCTTTGCCACCTACGCCGATGCCGGTGCTGCGGTCGCAGCCGCCGCCGCCGAGGCCGCAGCCCACGGCGCTACGGCGTGGCGTGCCCTCGCGCCTGCCGAGCGCGGACGGCGGCTCTGGGCGCTGGGCGAGGCGGTGCGCGCCGCCGCCGAAGACCTCGCGCGGCTGGAAGCCAAGAACGTCAGCAAGCCCCTGGGCGATGCCCGCGCCGAGGCGATCAAGGTGGCGGAGATGTTCGCCTACTACGCCGGCTGGGCCGATAAGCTCACGGGTGCCGTGATCCCCGCGCCCACCAGCCACCACGTCCACACCTTGAAAGTGCCCTACGGCGTAGTGCTGGCGATCCTGCCCTGGAACGCGCCGCTGTTCACCGCCGGCTGGAACGCCTTCCCGGCGCTCGCGGCGGGCAATGCGGTGGTGCTGAAGCCCTCGGAGATGACGCCCTTCACCTCGCTGCGGCTGGGCCAGCTCGCGGCCGGGCTTGGGCTGCCGCTGCAGGTGGTGGCGGGCTGGGTGCCGGAGGCGGAGGCGCTGCTGGAATGCCGGGAGGTGGCCAAGCTGTGCTTCGTGGGCGGGCCGGCGGCGGGGGCGAAGGTGGCCGCGCTCTGCGCGCGGCGCTGCTTGCCGCATGTGCTGGAGCTGGGCGGCAAGAGCGCCAACATCGTCTTTGCCGACGCCGACATCGACGCCGCCGTGCAGGGCGCACAGCAGGCGATCTTCGCGGGATCGGGGCAGTCCTGTGTGGCGGGCTCGCGGCTTCTGCTCGATGCATCCATCGCGGATGAATTCCTGGCGAAGCTGGGCGCCGCGATGGCGAAGATCCGCCTGGGCGACCCGCTGGATGAGGCGACCGAGATGGGCCCCCTCGCGCTGCCGCGCCAGCATGCGGTGGTGACGGCCATGCTGGCCGATGCCCGCGGACAGGGCGCGCGGGTGCTCGCGGCGGAGGCACCCGCGCAGCCAGGCCTCGCCCAGGGCTGCTTCGTGCCGCCCACGATCCTGGACGGGCTGGGGCCAAAGGCGCGGGCGGTCCAGGAGGAGATCTTCGGCCCTGTGGTGGCGGTGCAGCGCTTCGCCGGCGAGGCCGAGGCGCTGGAACTGGCCAATGGCACGCGCTTCGGCCTGGCGGGCGCGGTCTGGACGCGCGACGGCGCGCGGGCGCATCGCGTGGCGGCGGGGCTGCGGGCGGGCACGGTCTGGGTGAACGGCTACCGCACCATCCATGTCGCGGTGCCCTTCGGCGGCTTCGGCGCCTCGGGCCATGGCCGCTCCTCCGGGGCGGAGGCGCTGGCGGAATACACCCAGGCCAAGGCGGTCTGGCTGGAGACCGGGCCCGAGCCCCGGTTGGGCTTCGGCCACCGGCCCTGAACCGGGACCGCGATGGTTGGCATGGCATGTGCATCTATCATGCCGTGTGGGCCGGCTGCCTCTGGTTTGGATTGGCGGCCTGCCCATCCGTGTTGCAAGGTGACGTCCAGCCCGGAGGCAACCGGGCCAGGACAGGGAGACAGAGATGCATCGCAGAAGTTTTCTTCAGTCGGGCGTCGCCGTGGCGGCCAGCGGCACCCTCGCGGCGCCGGCGCTGGCGCAGCGCGCCGCGGCCAACACCCTGCGCTTCGTGCCGCAGGCGAACCTGGCCAATTTCGACCCGATCTGGGGCACGCAATTCGTCGTGCGCAACGCCTCGATGCTGGTGTGGGACACCCTCTACGGCATCGACGACACCTTCACCCCGCGCCGGCAGATGGTCGAGAGCGAGGAGGTCAGCAGCGACGGCCTGACCTGGACCTTCCGCCTGCGCGAGGGGCTGCGCTGGCATGACAATGAGCCGGTGCGCGCCGCCGATTGCGTGGCCAGCCTCGAGCGCTGGATGGTGCGCGACGGCATGGGCCAGATGATCCGCGCGCTGAAGCAGGAGCTGGTTGCGGTGGACGACCGCAGCTTCCGTCTGGTGCTGTCCGCGCCCTTCCCCAAGCTGCTGCTGGCGCTGGGCAAGAACAACACGCCCGTGGCCTTCATGATGCCCGAGCGCATGGCGCGGACCGACCCGTTCCAGCAGATCACGGAATATGTCGGCTCCGGTCCGATGCGCTTCAACCGCGACGAATGGGTGCCCGGCGCTCGCGCGACCTGGACGCGCTTCGACGGCTATGTGCCGCGCGAGGAGGCACCGAACTGGTTGTCGGGCGGCAAGCGCATCGGCGTCGAGCGCGTGGAATGGATCATCCAGCCCGACCCGGCCACCGCCGCGGCCGCGCTGCAGTCGGGCGAGGTGGATTGGTGGGAGACCCCGCTGACCGACCTGATCCCGGTGCTGCGCCGCAACCGCAACATCCGCATCGACATCGCGGATCCGCTGGGCAATGTGGGCTGCCTGCGTTTCAACCACCTGCACCCGCCCTTCAACGACCCGCGCGCGCGCCAGGCGGTGGCCTGGGTGGTGAACCAGCCCGACTTTATGCGCGCCGTGGTCGGCGGCGATGACGCGCTGTGGCGGCAGATGAGCAGCTTCTTCACCCCGGGCACGCCGAACTACACCGAGGCGGGTTCCGAGATCGCGTCGGCGCCGCGGGACGCGGCGCGGGCGCGGCAGCTCCTGCGCGAATCCGGATACAACGGCGAGCCGGTGACCATGCTCGTGGCGCAGGACCTCGCGGTTCTGTCGGCCATGGGCCAGGTGGCCAATGCGGCGCTGACCCAGATCGGGCTGAACATCGACTTCGTCGCGACCGACTGGGGCACGGTGGGTGCGCGCCGCGCCAGCCGCGAGCCGCGGGCCAATGGCGGGTGGAACATCTTCTTCACCTGGTTCGCGGGTGCGGACTGCACCAACCCGTCCAGCTACCTCGGCCTGCGCGCGCATGGCACCAACGCCTGGTTCGGCTGGCCCGACGACCCGGCGATCGAGGCCGGCCGCCTCAAGTGGTTCGACGCGACCACGCCGGCGGAAGAACTCGCCGCCTGCGAGGAGATCAACCGCGCGGCGATGATCAGCCAGCCCTTCACGCCGACGGGCTTCTACCAGGCCTATCAGGCGTGGCGCAGCAACGTCTCGGGCGTGACCCCGGGCCCGCTGCCCTGGTTCTGGGGCGTGACCAAGTCGTGACCAAGCGGGCCCGCCTTCAGGGCGGGCCCATCGCCGCCCCGGCCGCCAGGACCGGGGCGGCCCCTTTGAAGGTTTCCTGACATATGTGGGCGTACATCCTGCGGCGGATCCTGGCGACCATCCCGGTCATGCTGGTGGTCGCGCTGTTCGTCTTCTCGCTGCTCTACATCGCGCCCGGCGACCCCGCGGCGGTCATCGCGGGCGACCAGGCCAGTCCCGCCGATGTCGAGCGCATCCGCGAATCCCTGGGCCTCGACCGCCCCTATCTGGTGCGCTTCGGTGAGTGGATCGGCCAGATCCTGCAGGGCAACCTCGGCACCTCCATCTTCACCAACCTGCCGGTCAGCCACATGATCATGCAGCGGGTCGAGCCGACGCTCTCCCTCATGGTCGTGACCCTGATCCTGTCGCTTGTGGTGGCGGTGCCCATGGGCGTGCTGGCCGCGGCGCGGCAGGGCACCAACACCGACCGCGCGGTGATGGCCTTCGCCGTGCTGGGCTTCTCGGTCCCGGTCTTCGTGGTGGCCTATCTGCTGGCCTATGTCTTCGCCCTCGAACTCGAATGGCTGCCCGTGCAGGGCTACACGCCGCTGAGCGAAGGCCTGTGGCCCTGGTTCGAGAACCTGATCCTGCCCTCGATCGCGCTGGGCACCGTCTATATCGCGCTGATCGCGCGCATCACGCGGGCCACCATGCTGGAGGTGCTGAGCCAGGACTACATCCGCACCGCCCGCGCCAAGGGGGTGGGGCAGCGCGCCATCCTGTTTGTGCATGCGCTGAAGAACGCCGCCGTGCCCATCGTGACGGTGGTGGGCATCGGCATCGCGCTGTTGATCGGCGGCGCGGTGGTGACCGAGAGCGTCTTCGCCATCCCCGGGCTCGGGCGGCTGACGGTGGATGCCATCCTGCGCCGCGACTACCCGGTGATCCAGGGCGTCGTGCTGCTGTTCAGCTTCGTCTATGTGCTGGTCAACCTCGTGGTTGACCTCCTCTACACCCTGTTCGACCCGAGGATCCGGTATTGAGCGCCTCCGCACTCCCCCCCGGCCTGCCGCCGGGCCTCGTCATCCCGCCCGGGCTCGCCATCGCGCAGCCCCAGCCCGATGTGATCCCCGATGTGAAGCCGCGCACCGGCCTCGGTGGCTTCATCTGGCGCTATCCCACCATCGCGCTCGGCGGCGTGCTGCTGGGGCTGATGCTGGCGATGGCGCTGCTGGCGCCCTTCCTCTGGACCGTGGACCCCGCCGCGCTGGCGCCGGCGCAGCGCCTGCGCGACCCCTCGGCCCAGAACTGGTTCGGCACCGACATGCTGGGCCGCGACATCTACTCGCGCGTGGTCTATGGCGCGCAGGTCTCGCTGCTGGTCGGCTTCGCGGTGGCCCTCTTCGCCTCCGGGATCGGGCTGCTTATCGGGCTGTTCTCCGGCTTCTCGCGGCTGGCGGATGCGGTGATCATGCGCGTGATGGACGGGCTGATGTCCATCCCGCCCATCCTGCTGGCCATCGCGCTGATGGCGCTGACGCGCGGTTCGGTGGGCAACGTCATCCTGGCCATCACGGTGGCCGAGATCCCGCGCGTCTCGCGCCTGGTGCGCGGCGTCGTGCTGTCCCTGCGCGAGCAGCCCTACGTCGAGGCCGCCATCGCATCGGGCACGCCGACCTGGAAGATCATCCTCAAGCACATCCTGCCCAACACGCTGGCGCCGCTGACGGTGCAGGCCAGCTACATCTGCGCCGCGGCGATGATCACCGAGGCCATCCTGTCCTTCATCGGGGCGGGTACGCCGCCCACCATCCCCTCCTGGGGCAACATTATGGCCGAGGGCCGGGCGCTGTGGCAGGTCTTCCCGCAGATCGTGCTGTTTCCGGCGGTTTTCCTGTCCATCACGGTGCTGGCGGTGAACCTGCTGGGCGATGGTCTGCGCGACCGCCTCGACCCGCGGCTGGCCAGGAGGATCTGAGCCGATGACCGAACAGGACAACCGGCCCGTGCTGCTGGAGGTGGACAACCTCCAGACGCATTTCCGCACCATGGCGGGGGTGAACCGCGCTGTGGATGGCGTCAGCTTCAACGTCCGCTCGGGCGAGACGCTGGCCATCGTGGGCGAAAGCGGCTGCGGCAAATCCGTGACCGCCATGTCCATCCTGCGCCTGATCCCGGAGCCGCCCGGCAAGATCGCCGGCAGCATCCGCTTCGAGGGGCGGGAACTGCTGAAGGCCTCCGACCGCGAGATGCGCGCCATCCGCGGCAATGAGATCAGCATGATCTTCCAGGAGCCGATGACCAGCCTGAACCCGGTGCTGACCAACGGCCGCCAGATCGGCGAGACGCTGCGGCTGCACCAGGGCATGAGCGCCGCCCAGGCCGAGGAGCGCGCGGTCGAGATGCTGCGCCTCGTGGGCATCCCCGAGCCGGGGCGGCGGGTGCGCGAATACCCGCACCAGCTGTCGGGCGGCATGCGCCAGCGCGTGATGATCGCGATCGCGCTCGCCTGCAACCCGAAGCTCCTGATCGCGGATGAGCCGACGACGGCGCTGGACGTGACCATCCAGGCGCAGATCCTGGACCTGATGCGCGACCTCAAGACCAGCGTGGGGGCGGCCATCGTCATCATCACCCATGACCTCGGCGTGGTGGCCGAGGTCGCGGAGCGGGTGGTGGTCATGTATGCCGGCCGCAAGGTCGAGGAGGCGACGGCCGCCGACCTCTTCCGCAAGCCGCGGCATCCCTACACCCAGGGGCTGCTCGGCTCGGTGCCCACCCTCGGCTCCTCCTTGACCGGCGAGACGACGCGGCTGGCCGAGATCCCGGGGCTGGTGCCGAGCCTCACGAAGCGCATCCCCGGCTGCGTCTTCGCCTCGCGCTGCCCCAAGGCCACCGAACTGTGCCGCCATGTGGCGCCCGCCCTGCAGCAGAAGGCGCCGGATCACATCGCCGCCTGCCATTATTCCGAAGTCGAGGGAGCCATCGCGGCATGAGCCAGACCGTGCTCGAGGTCTCGGATCTCAAGAAGCATTTCCCCATCCGCGGCGGGCTGTTCGGCACCACCCAGGGCTATGTCTATGCCGTGGACGGCGTGTCCTTCAGCATCCGCCGCGGCGAGACGCTCTCGCTGGTCGGTGAGAGCGGCTGCGGCAAGTCCACCGTGGGCAAGTCCGTGCTGCGGCTGTTCCCGCTCACCTCCGGCCAGGTGGTGCTGAACGGGCGGCGCATCGACGACCTCTCGGCCGGCAGCCTCCGGCCGCTGCGCCGGCAGATCCAGGTGGTGTTCCAGGACCCCTTCTCCTCGCTCAACCCGCGGCTGCGGGTGCGCGAGATCCTGGCCGAGCCCATCCGCAACTTCGGCCTGGCGCGCAGCGAGGCCGAGGTGGACGAGAAGGTGGCCGCGCTGATGGACAAGGTCCGCCTCCCGCGCGAGGCGGTGGGCCGCTGGCCGCATGAGTTCTCGGGCGGGCAGCGCCAGCGCATCTGCATCGCCCGCGCGCTCGCGGCCGAGCCCGACATCATCGTCTGCGACGAGGCGGTCTCGGCGCTGGATGTGTCGGTGAAGGCGCAGATCGTGAACCTGCTGCAGGACCTGCAGGCGGAGCTTGGCCTCGCGCTGCTGTTCATCAGCCATGACCTCGCCATCGTCGAGCACATGACGCATCGCGTGGCGGTCATGTATCTGGGCCAGATCGTCGAGGTCGCGGACCGCAAGGCGCTGTTCGGCGGCCCGCGCCACCCCTACACCGAGGCGCTGCTCTCGGCCGTGCCGGTGCCCATCCCCGGCGTTGCGCGCGAGCGCATCGTGCTGCAGGGCGACGTGCCGAGCCCCATCAGGCCGCCCTCGGGCTGCCGCTTCCACACGCGCTGCCCCTACGCGATGGAGCGTTGCCGCAAGGAGGTGCCGGGCGATTTGTGCGAGCGCGAGGTGCCCCCCATGCGCGAACTGGCGCCCGGGCATCAGATCAAATGTCACCTTCCTGCCGATGTCCTGGCGGGCATGGAACCGGTTTT
>SKWC01000178.1 GCA_007129145.1 Rubritepida sp. | reverse complement strand
CCATCGAGGAGCTGATCGAGCGCCTGGAGGTCCATCATCTGGCCAGCACCGGCGGGGATCTGCGCTTCGCGCTGCTGTCGGACTGGGCGGATGCCCCGCAGGAGCACATGGCGCAGGATGCGGCGCTGCTGGCCGCGGCCCGCGCCGGCATCGCGCGGCTGAACGAACGCCACCCCCAGGCGGATGGCGGCGCCCGCTTCCTGCTGCTGCACCGGCAACGCCGCTGGAGCGCGGGCGAGGGCTGCTGGATCGGCTGGGAACGCAAGCGCGGGAAGCTGCATGAGCTGAACCGGCTGCTGCGCGGCGCGACCGACACGAGCTTCATGCTGGGCCCGGGGCAGGGCGACGCGGCGCCATGCGGTGTCCGCTATGTCATCACGCTCGATGCCGACACCAGGCTGCCGCGGGACAGCGTGCGCAAGCTGATCGGCAAGATGGCGCACCCGCTGAACCGGCCGCGGCTCGACCCCGCCTCGGGGCGGGTCGTGGAGGGGCATGCGGTGCTGCAGCCGCGCGTCACGCCATCCATGCCGGTCGGCTCCGAGGGGTCGCTGTTCCAGCGCATCCATTCGAGCCATGGCGGGATGGATCCCTACGCGTCGGCGGTTTCGGACGTCTATCAGGACCTGTTCGGCGAGGGCTCCTACGCGGGGAAGGGCATCTACGACGTGGATGCGTTCGAGGCCGCCCTGCGCGGCCGTATCCCGGAGGGGACGCTCCTCAGCCACGACCTGTTCGAGGGCATCTTCGCCCGCGCCGGGCTCGCGACCGATGTCGAGGTCGTCGAGGCCTATCCCACCCGCTACGACGTTTTCGCGCTGCGCCAGCACCGCTGGGCGCGCGGCGACTGGCAGCTGCTGCCATGGATCCTGGCGCGCTGCCCCATTTCGCTGCGGCGTGGCGGTGAAGCCAAGACCGGCCTGCCCGGGACCGGGCGCTGGAAGGCGCTGGACAACCTGCGGCGCACCCTGTCGGCGCCCATCACCCTGCTGGCGTTTCTCGCGGGATGGGCGCTGCCCCTGGGCGCTGCCCTCGCCTGGACCGCCTTCCTGCTGGCGACGATCATCGTGCCGGCGCTGATCCCCGTGCTGGGCGCGATCGTGCCGCACCGCCGCGGGCTGACGCTGCGCAGCCATCTGGGCGCGCTCGGCACCGATGTCGGGCTGGCGCTGGGGCTCGCGCTGCTGATCGTCACGCTCCTGGCCCACCAGGCCTGGCTGATGGGGGATGCGATCCTGCGCACCCTTGTGCGGCTGTTCGCGACACGGCGGCATCTGCTGGAGTGGGTGACGGCGGACCAGGCGGCGAATGGCGTGCGCCTGGGTCTGCTCCGCCTGCATTGGAGGATGGTGGCCGGGCCGCTGGCGGCGGCGGCGGCGCTGCTCACGGCATTCCTGGGGGGGACGGGCAACTGGGTCCTGGCGGCCCCCTTCGCACTGCTGTGGGCGGCCTCGCCCACGGTCGCGTGGTGGAGCAGCCGCTCGCCCCCCGATGCCGCGCGGCTGCGGTTGCCGGCCGCGGACGCGCAGGCCCTGCGCCTGATCGCGCGGCGCACCTGGCGGTTCTTCGAGACCTTCGTCACGACCCGAGAGAACGCGCTGCCGCCCGACAACTTCCAGGAGGATCCAGAACCGCGCCTCGCGCACCGGACGTCGCCGACGAATATCGGCCTGTATCTCCTGTCGGTGGCGACCGCGCGTGATTTCGGCTGGATCGGCACCTTCGACGCCGTGGAGCGCCTACAGGCGACCTTCGCGACGCTCGGCCGGCTCGAACGGTGCAAGGGCCATTTCTACAACTGGTACGACACGCGGGATCTGCGGCCGCTCGATCCCCGCTACGTCTCCACCGTGGACAGCGGCAACATGGCCGGCCATCTCATCGCCCTCGCCAATGCCTGCGAGGAATGGCGCGGCCGTCCCACGGATGCCTCGGCGCGGCTGGCGGGGATCGCCGATGCGCTGCGCGTCCTGGTTGCCGAGGCGGCATGGCTGCGCGAAGGCCAGCCGGCGCGATGGCGCGCCCTGGACCATGTCCTGCGCGCCATGCTCGAACAGGCCAGCGTGCCCATCGCGGCGTCCGACACGCTCGCCGCGCGGCTGGAGCGCCTCGCCGTGCAGGCCGCGGACATGGGCGAGGTCGCGGTAACCCCGACCGGAGGGGCCGCGGAACATGGCGAGGCCGGCCTCGCATTCTGGGCGGCGGCGGCCCGCGATGCAATCCACAGCCACCGCCGGGACCTGGCCCTGGCCGAGGAGGCGCGGGCCGTCCTCGACGACTCCCTCCTGGCGATCGGGCAGGCCGCGCGGTCCATGGCGCTCGCCATGGAGTTCGGCTTCCTGCTGGATCATGACCGGCTCCTGCTCGCGATCGGCTACCTCGTGCCGGAAGGACGCCTGGATCACAGCTGCTACGACCTGCTGGCCTCCGAGGCACGGCTCGCGAGCTTCCTGGCGATCGCGAAGGGCGATGTTCCGACGCGCCACTGGTTCCGCCTCGGCCGCACGGTGACGCCGGTCGGTTCGGGCGCGGCGCTGATCTCCTGGTCGGGATCGATGTTCGAATACCTCATGCCGTCGCTGGTGATGCGCGCGCCGAGGCACAGCCTGATGGAGCAGACCAACCGCCTGATCGTGCGCCGGCAGATCAGCCATGCGGCGTCCCTCGGCGTCCCCTGGGGCATCTCGGAATCCGCCTACAACGCGCGGGACATCGAGTTCACCTATCAATACTCCAGCTTCGGTGTGCCGAATCTCGGCCTCAAGCGGGGCCTGTCGGAGGACACCGTCGTCGCACCCTACGCGACGGGGCTTGCTGCGATGGTCGATCCGGTGGCGGCCATGCGGAATTTCCGGCGCCTCGAGGCGCTGGGCATGCTCGGGCGCCATGGCTTCCGGGAAGCCCTCGACTACACCCCGATCCGGCTGCCGCAGGGCCAGGAGATGGTGATCGTCCGCGCCTTCATGGCGCATCACCAGGCCATGACCATCGTCGCGATCGCGGATGCGCTGCTCGGCGGCATCATGCGGGCCCGCTTCCATGCCGAGCCGATGGTCCAGGCGACGGAACTGCTGCTGCAGGAACGCAAGCCGCGCGATGTGGCGGTCATCCAAGCCTGGGCCGCCCATGCCCGCGCGCCCGAAAGACCCGCGGACGGCGCCGCGCCGGGCGTGCGGCGCTACGGCGCGGCACCCGATGCGGCCCCCGCGACACACATGCTATCGAACGGCCGCTACACCACCATGCTGACCGCCGCCGGGTCGGGGCAGAGCTGGTGGCAGGGCACGGCCGTGACACGCTGGCGCGAGGATCCCACCCGCGACGACCACGGCTCCTACATCTACATCAGTGACGATCGCAGCGGCCGCGTCTGGTCGGCCGGCCTGCAGCCCTGTGGTGCAGCGCCCGACGACTATGCCGTGACCTTCCAGGAGGAATGCGCGACCTTCGCCCGGCGCGACGGCGACATCACCACCACCCTCGACGTGCTGGTCTCGGCCGAGGATGACGCGGAGCTGCGCCGCGTGACGGTCGCCAATGGCGGCAGCGAGGCGTGCGAGGTCACGCTGACCTCCTTCACGGAGCTGGTGCTGGGCCCGCAGGCGGCCGATGTCGGCCATCCCGCCCTGTCGAAGATGTTCGTGACGACCGAGTTCCTGGCCGAGCATGGCGCCATCATCGCCACGCGCCGCCGGCGTTCGCCGGCCGAGCCGGAGATCTGGGCCGCGCATCTGGGCGTCGTCGAGGGGGAGGCCGTCGGGCCGCCCGAGATCGAGACCGACCGCGCCCGCTTCCTCGGCCGCGGGGCCGGCCCGCGCAACCCGCGGGCGATGGGCCATGGCCGGGCGCTGTCGAACACCACCGGCACGGTGCTCGACCCGATCTTCGCGCTGCGGCGGCGCGTGCGGATCGCCCCCGGCCAGGTCGCGCGGGTGACGTTCTGCACGATGCTCGCCCCCTCGCGCGCCGCGCTGCTCGATCTCGTGGACAAGCACAACGACAGCGCGGGCTTCGAGCGGGCCGGAACGCTCGCCTGGACCCAGGCGCAGATGCAGCTGCGCCACCTCGGCATCGATGCGGAGCTGGCCGGGGTGTTCCAGCGCCTTGCCGGTCACCTGCTGTACACCGGCCCGGGCCTGCGTCCGCCCTCCGCGGCGATCATGCAGGGCGCGGGCGGGCAGCCGGGACTGTGGTCGCTGGGCATTTCCGGCGACCTTCCGGTGCTGCTGCTGCGCATCAATGATTCCGAGCAGCTGGGGCTGGCCCGCCAGCTGCTGCAGGCACATGCCTATTGGCGCATGAAGCAGCTTCCGGTTGACCTGGTCATCCTCAACGATCGTGCGTCCTCCTATGTGCAGGACCTGCAGATCGCGTTGGAGGCGCTGGCGCGGACCAGCCAGCCGCACATCCCCCACGCCGACGCCAGGCCGCCGGGGCGGGTCTTCGTGGTCCGCGCGGATCTGATGGCGCAGGAGACGGCCGAGCTGCTGGCGGCGATCGCGCGCGTGGTGCTCATCGGCCGGCATGGGAGGCTCGCGGATCAGCTGAACCACGCGACGGGGAGGGCGATCCCCGCGCCACGCCGCGCGCCGGGCATCGCCCCGGCCCCGGCCCCGCCGCCCACGCTGCCCATGCTCGAATTCTTCAACGGCCTGGGCGGCTTCGCGGCCCATGGCCGGGAGTATGTCACCATCCTGGCGCCGGGGCTCTCGACGCCGGCGCCGTGGATCAACGTGATCGCCAACCCTGGCTTCGGCTTCCATGTGGCGGCCGAGGGCGGCGGGTTCACCTGGGCGGTCAACAGCCGGGAGAACCAGCTGACCCCCTGGTCGAACGACCCGGTCGCAAACCGCTCGGGCGAGGCATTCTACCTGCGCGACGAGGACAGCGGCGCGGTCTGGAGCCCGACGGCGAGCCCCATACGGCATCCCCTGGGCACCTATGTCGCGCATCACGGCCATGGCTACAGCCGCTTCCGCCACACGGGACACGGCATCGAAAGCGAGCTGACCCAGCTCGTCCCGGTCGAGGATCCGATCAAGATCTCGCGCCTCGTGCTGCGCAACGTCTCGCAGCGGGCGCGCCGGCTGTCCGTCACCTGCTATGCGGAATGGGTGCTCGGCCCGTCGCGCCAGGCCACGCAGCCCTTCACCGCCACCGAGATGGACCCCGTGACCGGGGCGCTGTTCGCGCGCAACCGCTGGAATCCCGCTTTCGCGGGGCGCGTGGCCTTCCTGGACATGGGCGGCCGCCAGACGGAGTGGACCGGCGACCGGCGGGGCTTCATCGGCCGCCACGGCACCCTCGCGGCGCCGGCGGCGCTTGCCCCCTCCGTGCCGCTGTCGGGCGTCGTCGGGGCGGGTCTTGATCCCTGCGGCGCGTTGCGGACCACCGTGACCATACCGCCGGGCGGCAGCGTGGAGGTGGCATGCTTCCTGGGGCAGGCGGCCGGGGCGGAGGCCGCGCGGCAACTCCTGCGGCGCTACCGCGCAGCCGAACTCGACGCCGTGGCCGCGGAGGTGTCCCGGCAGTGGGAGGGGGTTCTCGGGGCGGTCCAGGTGCGCACGCCGGACCGCGCCCTGGATGTGATGCTGAACGGCTGGCTGCTCTACCAGACGCTGGCCTGCCGGGTGTGGGCCCGCAGCGGCTTCTACCAGGCGAGCGGCGCCTACGGCTTCCGCGACCAGTTGCAGGACGGGATGGCCCTTGTCGCGTCCCGCCCGGAGCTGACGCGCGAGCACCTGCTGCGGGCCGCCGCGCGGCAGTTCCCCGAAGGCGACGTGCAGCACTGGTGGCTGCCGCATTCCGGCCAGGGCGTCCGCACGCTGATCTCCGACGACCGGGTCTGGCTTGCGGTTGCCGCCGCGCACTACATCGCCGCGACCGGCGACACGGCCGTGCTCGACGTCGGGATTCCCTTCCTAGAGGGGCGGGCGCTGGACCCCGGCGAGCATGACAGCTTCTTCCAGCCGGCTGTCTCCGACATGTCCGCGACGCTGTTCGAGCATTGCGCCCTGGGCCTCGATGCGGCGCTGAAGGTCGGGCGGAACGGCCTGCCCCTGATCGGGACGGGCGACTGGAACGACGGCATGAACGCGGTGGGCGAGGCGGGCGAGGGCGAGAGCGTCTGGCTCGGCTGGCTGCTCGATGCCGCGATCGCGGGTTTCGCGCCGATCGCGGAGAAGCGGGACGAGACGGCGCGGGCGCAACGCTGGCGCACCCATGCCGCGGCCCTGCGAGGGTCGCTTGAGACGGCGGGCTGGGATGGCGAATGGTACAGGCGCGGCTATTTCGACGATGGCGCGCCGCTCGGTTCGGCGGTCAGCGAGGAATGCCGCATCGACTCGATCGCCCAGTCCTGGGCGGTCCTGTCGGGGGCCGCGGACCCGGTCCGGGCCGCCCGCGCCATGGCGGCGATGGAGCGCGAACTGATCCTGCCGCAAGAGGGGCTTGCGCTGCTCTTCGCGCCCCCCTTCGACAAGACCAGGCGCAACCCGGGCTACATCAAGGGATATCCGCCGGGGCTGCGCGAGAATGGCGGGCAGTACACCCATGCGGCGCTCTGGGCGGTGATGGCGTTCGCCGCCCTGGGCGACGGGGACAAGGCCGCCGGGCTGCTCGCGATGCTGAACCCGATCAACCATGCCCGGACCAAGGCAGGGACCGATCGCTACCGGGTGGAGCCCTATGTCGTCGCCGCCGACGTCTATTCCGCGCCGGGCCATGTCGGCCGCGGCGGCTGGACCTGGTACACTGGCTCGGCGGGTTGGATGCAGCGCGCGGGCATCGAGAGCATCCTGGGCATGCGCATCCGCGGCGCCGCGCTGATGATCGATCCCTGCATCCCCCGCGGCTGGCCGGGTTTCGAGGTCACCCTGCTGCGCGGGGCGTCGCGCTACCTTGTCACGGTGGAGAACCCCTCCGGCGTCGCCCGCGGCATCGCGACGGCGACGTTCGATGGCGCGCCGGTCCCGCTGCGTCCGTTGCGCGTGCCCTTCGTGGACGACGGGGCCCACCACGAGGTCCGGGTGGTCCTCGGTGGAAGTGCGGACCACGCCGGGTCTGCCGGAGGCTGCCCCTCGGCATCGGTGGATGACCAGGCGGCCGAAGAAGCTTGAGCATCGGTGCGGCTGGCGCAAAGCGGGCGGATCAGATGGCCCGGGGCGCTGCGCATGCTGGTCGTGCGCTCGCCGCACGCCAATGCGCGGATCCGCGGAATG
>SKWC01000373.1 GCA_007129145.1 Rubritepida sp. | reverse complement strand
GGGCGGCGCGCGCCGCGGTCCGCGCCGGCCGCGCCGCCGACTACGTGCCCTGGATGCTGCAGGCGGCGCAGGCGCCGCGCAGCTTCCATGGGATGATCGCCCGCCGCAGCCTCGGCCTGCCGCCGGGGCTGCTGTGGGAGCACGACATCGCCAATGGCGAGCACGCCGACGCCCTCGCCGAGACCGCCGGCGGCTGGCGCGCCCTTGCGCTGCTTCAGATCGGCCAGACGGAGCGCGCCGACGCCGAATTGCGCCTGCTCTACAGGCGCGCCCGCAACAACCCGCTGCTCGTGCAGGGGATCCTCGCCACTGCGCGCGAGGCGCGGCTGACGTCGCTGGCGCAGGATCTGCGGCAGAGCGGCGGCGGCCGGCGGCTGGTACTCGACGGCAGGCTCTACCCGCTGCCCGACTTCAGGCCGAATGGCGGCTTCCGGATGGACCCGGCGCTGCTTTTCGGCCTCGCCCTGCAGGAGAGCCGGTTCAACCCCAACGCCATCTCGCCCTCCGGGGCGCGCGGGCTGCTGCAGATCATGCCCGCCACCGCCAGCTATGTGGCGAACGACCCCTCCCTGCGTCGCGGCCAGGGGCTGCGGCGGCTGCATGACGCGGGCTTCTCGCTCGAACTCGGGCAGCGCTACATGCACTATCTCGCGCGGCATGGCGCCGTGGAGGGCGACCTGATCCGGCTGCTGGCCGCCTACAACGCGGGCCCGGGCAATCTCTCGCGCTGGATGGGCGTGCTGCGCGAGCGCGACGACCCGGTGCTGTTCATCGAGAGCATCCCGGTGGCCGAGACGCGGCTGCATGTGCAGCGCGTGCTGGCCAACAGCTGGGTCTATGCCAACCGCCTCGACCTGCCCTCGCCCTCGCTGGATGCGCTGGCGCAGGCCGAATTCCCGCGCTTCGGCGGCGCCGATGAGGTGACGGCCATGTTGCGTTCCCGCCCCGGCGGCCTCAACTGAGGCCCATGCCGATAGACCCCTCCCGCACCTTCCTGCCGGTGCGCATCGCCATCCTCACGGTCTCCGACACGCGGGACCTCGCCTCCGACCGCTCGGGCGACACCCTGGCCGCGCGCATAACCGAGGCCGGACATGTGCTGGCCGACCGCGCCATCTGCCGCGACGATGCCGCGCTGATCGAGACGCGGCTGCGCGGCTGGATCGCCGATCCCATGGTGGATTGCGTGATCACGACGGGCGGCACCGGCATCACCGGCCGCGACGTGACGCCCGAAGCCTTCCAGCGCGTGCTGGAGAAGCAGATCGAGGGCTTCGGGGAGCTGTTCCGGATGCTGAGCTACTCGAAGATCGGCACCTCCACGATCCAGTCGCGCGCCATCGGCGGCGTGGCGGGCGGCACCTATCTGTTCGCCCTTCCGGGCAGCACGGGCGCGGTGAAGGATGCCTGGGACGACATCCTGCTGTTCCAGCTGGATGCGCGCCACCGCCCCTGCAACCTGGTGGAGCTGATGCCCAGGCTGCAGGAGCATCTGAAGGCGGGCTGAACCCGCCCCGGTTCAGTCGCCGAAGGCGCCGGCCATGTCCTGCATCACGGCGCGCTCGGGCGCGGAGATGCGGTTGCCCAGGCCCAGGATTCCGCCCGCCGCATCGGCCACCTTCTCGGTCTGCGCCAGCATGGACTGGCGCAGCGCGCCACGCGCGGTGGGCGTCATCTGCGCGGTCAGCGCGGCGGTGTAGGCCTTCCAGGCATTCAGCAGGGCGGGACCGGGCGCCTCGGCCAGCCACTGGTCCAGCAGCGCATGGGCGGTGTCGCCGGGCATGATGCCTGCCTTCTCTGCGCCGGCCAGGACGGCCGCGCGTTCCTGCAGCTGGATGTCCCCATCGGCCCAGGCCACCAGCACCAGCGGCGCGATGGAGAAGGCCGCCCAGGTTTCGGCGCTGACGCCAAGGGCCAGCACCTCGTCCAGCACCGCCTCATCCGTGATGCCGGAGGCCAGCGACAGCGCCCCGCGCGAGGTGCTCTTCTGCTCGGATTCGCGCAGCTTCTGCAGAAGTTCGGCGTTCTGCTTGGCGAAGAACGCCTCCTCCAGCGCCGTGCGGCGATCCTCGAAAATGCGGTCCGACATGCCATCCTCTTCTGCGATGCCGCCGCCTCCGGGCGTGGCTGCGGCGGGCTTTCGCCACAGCATGCCACGCCCGGGCGGGGTTTACACCACCCCGGACCAGTCAGCCGGTGCGAAGCGGTAGCCGTGCTCCGTGCGCAGGAAGGTGCCGCGCGCCGGAAAGGGGAAGTGATAGCCGGTCACCAGCATGCCCTCGCTGGAGACGCGGTCCAGGATGCGCCGGCGGGTCTCGGTCGCCATGGCGCCGTCCATGTCGAAGACGATCCGCCAGTCGGGGCGCATGGCGTTCACCTCCGGCCGGTTGGTGAGGTCGGCCAGGAACATCATCTGCGCCCCGCCATCGGCCACATGGTAGATGGTGTGGCCCGGGGTGTGGCCGTAAGCCGCGACCGCCCGGATGCCCGGCAGCACCTCCGCGCCATCGGCGATCTGCCGGATGCGCGCGCGATAGGGCGCGAAGCGGCGCGCGGTGTTGGCGAAGGTGCCGCGCTGGGCCTGCGGCGCGCGGGCGGCATTCGCCTCATCCGTCCAGAAGGCCCATTCGGCGGCGGGGACGATCACCTCGGCATTGGGGAACACCACCTCGTCCTGGGCGGTGGTCAGGCCGGTGATGTGGTCGCCATGGAAATGGCTGACCACCACGGCGGTGACGGCGGCTGGGTCGAGGCCGGCGGCGCGCATGTTGCCCATCATCTGCCCCGCGGTGGGGGCCATCTGCCCGCCGGTGCCGGCGTCGAAGGCGATCAGCCCGCGCGGGGTCTGCACGAAGGTGATGGTGAAGGGCACGGTCAGCGTCTCGCGCGGGAGGCCCTGGCCGGCCAGGAGATCCTGCACCTCGGCGGTCGGCACGTCGCGCACGAAGCCCTCCACGGGGCGGCGGAAGGAACCGTCGTGCACGGTGGTGACGGTGAAATCCCCCAGGCGGAAGCGGTAGAAACCGGGGGCCTGGCCACTGGGAGCCTGGCCGCTGGCGGCGGGGGCCTGGGCCTGGACCGAGGCGGGCAGCGCGAGGGCGCTGGCCACGAGGGCGGAGCCGGCGAAGAGCTGGCGGCGGGCGGTGGTCATGACGATCTCTCCCTGAATTTCGCATTGGAGATAGGTTGCGGCGACGCAACCGACAGGGGTCAGGCCGCTGCCAGCACCTCCGCCAGCAGCGGCGCGTCGGGATCGGAAGCGTCCAGCGGATCGCGGGGCATCAGGCGGTGGCGCAGCACCATCGCGGCCAGCGCGGGGCGGTGCGGGTCATGGGTGCGCGCACCCTCCCAGGCCATCACGGCCGCGCTGGCCAGATGATACAGCGCGCCGGCCGCGCCGCGGGCCAGCGCCTCGTCATCCATGGCCCGATGCACCAGGGCTTCCACGCGCGGCAGCAGGGCCGCCGCGCCATCCAGCGGCGCCTCGGCCAGCAGGCCGCGCACATGATCGAGCAGCGGACCCAGCGCCGCCTCGCGCCTGGCCGCGCGCAGCACATCCAGGGCCACGATGTTGCTGGTGCCCTCCCAGATCGAGCCCAGGTGGCAGTCACGCAGCAGCTTGGCCTCGGGCCATTCCTCGATGTAGCCGCAGCCGCCGCGCACCTCCATCGCATCGCCCACCACCTGCCTCGCGTCGCGGCAGGCGCGGTATTTCAGCAGCGGCGTGAGGATGCGCAGCAAGGGCCGCGCGGCATCCTCGCCGGCATCGGCGCGGCGCAACGCCTCGGCGGTGGCGAAGACCATGGCGCGGGCCTGTTCGGCGCGCATCAGCATCTTGGCCAGCTGCCGGCGCATCAGCGGCATCTCGATGAGGCGCCGGCCGAAGGCCTGGCGGTTGCGCGCCACATGCAAGGCCTCGAAGACGGCGCGGCGCATCATCCCCGCCGCCCGCACGCCGTTCGACAGGCGCGAGTTGTTCACCATGTCGGCCATCTGCCTGAAGCCGGCCTCGGGATCGCCGATCAGCCAGGCGCGGGCGCCCTCCATCCGCACCTCGCCGCTGGCCATGCTGCGGGTGCCGAGCTTGTCCTTCAGCCGCACGATGCGCAGCGCGTTGGGCGAACCATCGGGCAGGGTGCGCGGCAGTAGGAACAGCCCCACCCCCTTCAGCCCCGCGGGCCCATCGGGGATGCGCGCCAGCACCAGCGCGAGTTCCGCATCGGGGTTCGAACAGAACCACTTGTCGCCGAACAGCGCATGGGTGCCGTCGTTGCGCGGCTCGGCCAGGACGGCGGTGTTGGCGATGTCGCTACCCGCGCCCTGCTCGGTCATGAACATGGCCCCCTGGTGCAGCGCATCGAGGTCCTGGCTGGTCAGCAGGGGCAGGTATTTCTCCACCAGTTCGGGCCGGCCGTAGCGGCGCAGCGTGCGCGCCAGGCTGTCGGTCATGGACAGCGGGCAGAGCAGCCCGAACTCGGCCTGCGCGAAGAGGTAGGTCAGCGCGTATTTGGCGGCCGGCGGCAGCGGCTCGGGCCAGCCGAACACGCCGGGGCGGTGGCTCATGGCGGCCAGGCCGAACTCCCCGAAGGCCAGGCGCTCCATTTCGCGATAGGCGGGGTGGTATTCGATGGCCTGCGCCTCCTCGCCGCGGCGCGAGCGGTGGTGCAGCGCGGGCGGGTTGCGGTCTGCGGTCATGGCCAGCGCATCCAGCGCGCCGCCCGCCAGCCCGCCCAGCCGGTCCAGCTCGGGGAGCAGCCGGGCCATGAGGTCCGGCGGCAAATAGAGCGGCAGCAGCCGGGCGAAGGCAGGGTCGGCGCGCCAGAGATTGGCGCCCGCCGCGTCGGGCACGGCATCCGGTCCCGTGGGCGCGCGCGCCCCCGTGATGGCGATGTTCATGGCCTGGCCTCCGTTTCCTCCGGACGCAGGTTGCGCCCGGAGGCGGGGTCAGGCCAAGCGCGGAATCACACCACGCCCTTGGCGCGCAGGGCCGCCACCGAAGCGGGGTCCACGCCGATGCGGCCCAGCATCTCCTCGGTCGCCTCGCCCAGCCGGGGCGAGGCGATGGTCGGCGGCAATTCGCCGTTCACCCGCACCGGCCCGGCCAGCATCCGCACCGTGGGGCCGCCCTCGCGGCGGGCGAAATCCTGCACGGCGCCGCGCTCGGCCACGAAATCCGTGTGCAGCGCCTGCTCCACATCCAGCACGGGGGCGGCCGGCACCACGCCCGCGAAGGCCTCCAGCCAATGCGCGGTGGGCCGGGTGCGAAAGACGGCGTCCATGATCTCGGTCAGCGCGGCGCGGTTCTCCAGCCGGCCGCGGAAACTGCTGAAGCGCGGGTCCTCGGCCCATTCGGGATGGCCCATGCGCGCCGCGATCAAGGGGAAGAACTTCTCCTTGTTGCACATGGTGAAGAGCCAGCCATCGGCCGTCGGGTAGATCTGCGTGGGCCCCAGCGAGGGATGCGCCCCGCGCGGCTCCCGCCCCTGGGCGTGGCCGCCGTTCAGCGCCCAGACCGCCAGGTAGCCGAGGTTGTGCAGCGCCGTGTCGAACAGTGACACATCCACATCCATGCCCTTGCCCGTGTTGCGCGCGCCGATCAGCCCCGAGACCAGGGCGAAGCTGGCCAGCACGCCGGTCATCATGTCCACGAGCGACAGGCCGGCACGGGCGGGCGGCCCGTCGGGCTCGCCGGTCAGCATGCAGTAGCCGGCCTCGGCCTGCATCAGGTAGTCATAGCCCGGCCAGGCGGCGCGCGAGCCCTCGCGCCCATAGGCCGAGAGATGGGCGCAGACGATGGCCGGGTTCACCGCGCTGAGCGATGCGTAGTCCAGGCCGAGCTTGGCCGGCAGGTCGCCGCGCAGATTGTTGAACACCGCATCCGCGTGGCGCGCCATCTCGCGCAGCAGGCGCTGGCCCTCGGGGTGCTTGAGGTTCAGCGTCAGGCTGCGCTTGTTGCGGCCGAAGGACTGGTAGAAGTGGCTGTCGCCCTCGCCGAACCAGTAGGGGCCGACGCTGCGCGCCACATCGCCGCCCTCGGCCGGGTTCTCGATCTTCACCACCTCGGCGCCCATGTCGGCCAGCACGGTGGTGCCGAAGGGGCCCGCGCCATATTGCTCGATGCTGAGGACCGTCACGCCGTCCAGCGGCAGCGGGCGGGTCATTTCGGCCGCTCCGCCATCAGCGAGGCGCGCTCGAAGCTCAGGAACACCGTGCCATCGGCCTTGAAGCCCTCGGTGCGGGTGGTCACGATCCCCTGGTGCGGGCGCGAGGCGCTGCGGCGCACCGCCAGCACCTCGGTGCGGGCATAGATGGTGTCGCCGGGGAAGACGGGCGCGACCAGCTTGATGTCGGTCCAACCCAGATTGGCGATGGCGTTGAAGGAGATATCGTTCACCGTCATTCCGGTGACGATGGCCAGCGTCAGCGCCGAATTGACCAGCGGCTTGCCGAATTCCGAGCGCGCCGAGAAGGCGTGGTCGCAATGCATCGGGTGCTGGTTCATGGTCATCAGGCTGAACTGGATGTTGTCCGCCTCGGTGATGGTGCGGCCCGGCCAGTGGTCGAAGCGCTGGCCCGGGTGGAAATCCTCCAGGAAGTTGCCCCTGGTGGGCGCTGCGGGCGGGTGTGTCATGCGTTTTCCTCCGGGGATGGGGGGCGTCCTGCGCTTGGCGCGAGGCTGCGGGTGGCCGCATCATGAATCAAGTCGGGAACACTGCGGGGGACGGGCATTTGGCGCAGGCGCGCGAGGCGGGGCTGGCGATGGCGCTGGCGGTGACCGGCACGGCGCAGGGCCTCGCCACCTTCGCCGTGTACTCCCTGCCGGTGCTGGTGGCGCTGGCGGCACCGGATTTCGGGCTGCCGATCGCGATGATCGGCTACCAGGTCGCGCTGCTCTATGTGTTCGCGGCGCTGTCCTCCGGCTTCGGGGGGCCGCTGCTGCGCCGGGTCGGGCCGGTGCGCACGACGCAGATCGCGCTGCTCTGCGCCGCGCTGGGCGTCGAGATGCTGGCGCTGGCGCATTGGATCTGGGCGCTGCCTGCATCCGCGCTGCTGGGCGCGGCCTACGGGCTGACCAACCCGGCGGCCGCGCAATTGCTGGGGCGGCTTGCGCCGGCCAGCCGGCGCAACCTGGTCTTTTCGGTGAAGCAGATGGGCGTGCCGCTGGGCCTCGCGCTGGCGGGGCTGGTGCTGCCGCCGCTGGCGCAATCCATCGGCTGGCAGATGGCCATGCTGGCCGGGGCGGCGGTGCTGACGCTGCTGGCGGTGGG
>SKWC01000299.1 GCA_007129145.1 Rubritepida sp. | reverse complement strand
GCGCTGCTGCCCTGGCGGCCGCGGCTGGCCGCCGCCGAGGCCATCGAATGGACGGCCGCCTGGTATGCCGCCCATGACCGGGGGCAGGACATGGCCCGCTTCACCGAAGCGCAGATCGCCGCCTATGAGGAACGCGCCGCATGACCCACCGCTGCCGATTCTGCGCCGCGCCGCTGAGCCGCGTGCTGGTTGACCTCGGCCACACGCCGCTGGCCAATTCCTATGTCGCGCCCGGCACGCCCGCACCCGACCCCGCCTATGAACTCTGCGCGCGGGTCTGCGATGCCTGCTTCCTGGTGCAGGTGGCCGATGCCGTCCCGGCCGAGGCGATCTTCTCGGACTACGCCTATTTCTCCTCCTTCTCGACCGGCTGGCTGCGCCATTGCGAGGCCTATGCGGGCGCCATGGCGCAGCGCCTCGGCCTCGGGCCCGCAAGCCGGGTGGTCGAGATCGCCTCCAACGACGGCTACCTGCTGCAGTATTTCGTGCAGCGCGGCATCCCCGTGCTGGGGATCGAGCCCGCGGCCAATGTGGCCGAGGCGGCGCGAGCCAGGGGTGTGGCGACCGAGGTCGCCTTCTTCGGCCGCGCCACCGCCGAGCGCCTGCGCGGCCAGGGCATCGCGGCCGATCTGATGGCGTCGAACAACGTGCTCGCGCATGTGCCCGACATCAACGACTTCGTGGCCGGCGTGCCGCTGCTGCTCAAGCCCGAGGGTGTCTGGACCATCGAGTTCCCGCATCTGCTGAACCTGATCGAGCTTGTGCAGTTCGACACCATCTACCACGAGCACTACTCCTACCTCTCGCTGCTGTTCGTGGAGCGCCTGCTGGCCGCGCATGGGCTGCGCGCCTTCGAGGTGGAGACGCAGCCCACGCATGGCGGATCGCTGCGCGTCTTCGCCTGCCATGCGGGCGCGGGCCATGCGGATGGGCCCGGCCTGGCCGCGGTGCGCGCGCGCGAGGCCGCGGCGGGGCTGGACGGGCCGGCGGCCTATGACGACTTCGGCCCGCGGGTGGAGCGCGTGCGCGAGGATTTCCTGGCCTTCCTGCGCGATGCGAAGTCCCGCGGGAAGGCGGTCGCGGCCTATGGCGCGGCGGCCAAGGGCAACACGCTGCTGAACTACTGCGGCGTGGGGACCGACCTCATCGCCTATGTGGTGGACCGCAACCCCGCCAAGCAGGGCCGTCTGCTGCCGGGCAGCCGCCTGCCCATCCATGACCCCGCGAAGCTCTATGAGACGCGGCCGGACTACATCGTGATCCTGCCCTGGAACATCCGCGAGGAGGTGATGGAGCAGAACCTTGGCATCCGCGAATGGGGCGGGCGCTGGGTCACCGCCATCCCCGGGCTCGACATCGCCTGATGATCATCGAGCCCCTGGCCCTGCACGGCGCGGCGCTGATCCGCCCCGAGCGGCGGGCGGATGCGCGCGGCTGGTTCGCCCGCAGCTTCTGCGAGGCGGAGTTCGCCGCCGCGGGGCTGCATACGCGCTACCCGCAGCACAACATCTCGTTCAACGCGCGGGCGGGGACGCTGCGCGGGCTGCATTTCCAGCACCCCCCGCATGAGGAGGTGAAGGTCATCTCCTGCACGCGCGGCGCGATCCTGGACGTGATCGTGGATCTGCGCCCCGGCTCGCCCACCCATGGGCGCTGGCACGCGCAGGAACTCAGCGCCGAGAACGGGCTTGCGCTCTATGCGCCGGCCGGCTTCGCGCATGGCTTCCAGACGCTGTCCGACGGCGCCGAGGTGCGCTACCTGATGGGCGCGCCCTATGTGGCGGGCGCCGATGGCGGCATCCGCCACGACGACCCGCGCCTTGCCATTCCCTGGCCGCTGCCGGTCAGCGTGATATCCGAGCGTGACCTCGCCTTGCCATTTTTCGACGCCGCAGCAGAAGGCCCGCCCGCCGCATGAAGATCACCTTCGACACCGAGGCCCGCACCGCCACCCTGGCCGATGGGCGCGAGATCGACCTGTTCGGCAAGGAGGCCTTCGACACCCTGGCCGACCTCTGGGTGCGGCTCGGCTGGGTGCGGAAATACTCCTACGCCTTCAGCTGGATGGGCCGGCCCATCATCCAGCTGCCCGACGACATGGTCCGCATCCAGGAGGCGATCTTCGCCACCCGCCCGGACGTGATCATCGAGACGGGCGTGGCGCATGGCGGTTCGCTGGTGTTCTACGCATCCCTGTTCGAGATGATGGGCCATGGCCGCGTGATCGGCGTGGACATCGAGATCCGCCCGCACAACCGCGCCGCCATCGAGGCGCATCCGATGAAGCAGCGCATCACCCTGATCGAGGGCGGCAGCACCGACCCGCTGACGGTCGAGAAGGTGCGCGCCCTGGTCCGCCCGGGTGAGCGGGTGATGGTGATCCTCGACTCCAACCACGCCAAGGGGCACGTGGCCGATGAGCTGGCCGCCTATGCGCCCATGGTGACGCCGGGCTGCCATCTGCTGGTGCAGGATGGCGTGATGGACCTGGTGGCGGGGATGCCGCGCACCGGCGAGGACTGGTCCTGGAACAACCCGCGACCCGCCGTGGCCGAGTTCCTGGCCGCGAACCCCGAATTCCGCGCCGCCAAATCGCCCCGCCCCTTCGACGAAAGCCAGGAGGTGCCAGACTGCTCGCACCATCCGGATGGCTGGCTGATCCGCGCCTGAGCGGGGCGGCATGGCCCGTCCCGCCACCTTCCCGGAGATCTGGCGCAGCCGCGGCATCGTGCTGCGGCTGGCCCAGGCCGAGCTGCGCAACCGCTACTCGGGCTCGGCGCTCGGGGTGCTGTGGGCGCTGATCCAGCCGGCCATGGTCATGGCGGTGTTCTGGTTCGTCTTCTCCTACGGGCTGCGCGTGACCTCGCCCGAGGGCGAGCCCGCCTTCGTGGCGCGGCTGCTGGTGGGCCTGGCCGCCTGGTTCTGCTTCAGCGAGGCGGTGAGCAACGGCGCGCATGCCGTCACCGGCAGCGCCTATCTGGTCAAGAAGGTGGCGTTTCCGCTTGAACTCCTGCCGCTCGCGCCGGTCATCGCGGCGGTGATGGTGCATCTGGGCGTGCTGGCCTGCCTGGTGGCGGGGCTGGCGCTGGGGGGCAGCTGGGGCGGCTGGCGGTTGCTGCATTTGCCGCTGTATCTCGCGGCCGTCTCGCTCCTGGCGGCGGGCTTCGCCTATTGGCTGGCGGCGCTGCAGGTGTTCCAGCGCGACGTGGCGCAGACCGCCACCCTGCTGCTGCAGATCTGGTTCTGGATGACGCCCATCGTCTGGTCCTTCGCCATGTTCCCGCCCGAGGTCGCGACGGTGCTGGGCTGGAACCCCATGGCCTATGTGGTGGATGGCTACCGCTACGCCCTGCTGCCGGAGGTGGCGGCCCCGCCCGCGCTGCACCACGCCCTGTCCTTCTGGCTGACGGCCTGCCTGCTGTTCGCGTCCGGTGTGGCGATGTTCCGCCGCCTGCGCGCAGATTTCGCGGATGTGCTGTGAGCGACGCGCCCGCCATCCGGCTTGAGGGGGTGTCGAAGAAATACCGCCTCTTCGCCTCGCCGGGGCAGCGCCTGCGCGAGGCGCTGGACCCCTGGCGGCGCAGCTTCCACGAGGATTTCTGGGCGCTGCACGACATCTCGCTCGAAGTGCCGCGCGGCCGCACCCTGGGCGTGCTGGGGCTGAACGGCTCGGGCAAGTCCACCCTGCTGCAGATCATCGCCGATGTGATGGAGCCCACCACCGGCACGGTCGAGGTGAAGGGAAGGGTGGCGGCGCTGCTGGAGCTGGGGGCGGGCTTCAACCGCGACCTGAGCGGGCGCGAGAACGTCATCACCAACAGCCGCATCCTCGGCCTCACCCACCGCGAGGCGCTGGAGCGGCTGGACGCGGTGCAGGAATTCGCCGAGATCGGCCGCTTCTTCGACCAGCCGGTCAAGACCTACTCCTCGGGCATGTTCACCCGCCTCGCCTTCGCCATGGCGATCTGCGTGGACCCAGACGTGCTGATCATCGACGAGGCGCTGTCGGTGGGTGACACGCGCTTCCGCGAGAAATGCTACCGCCGCCTCAAGTCCTTGCAGGAGGGCGGCTGCACGGTGCTGTTCGTCACCCATGACCGCGGCTCGATCACGCAGCTCTGCGACGACGCGATCCTGCTGCACCAGGGGCGGCTGGTCGCGCAGGGCAGCCCGCGCGAGGTGAGCGGCCTCTACACCGAATTGCTGACCACCGGCCGCCTGCCCGATGACGCCGCGGCCGTGTCCGTTCCAACTCCCGCGCCGGCACAGGCCGCGCCCGATGCGGATGCGGGGGGTGATCCGGTGGCCGCCTTCCTGGCCGATCCATCGCCCGAGGACCGGCTGGCGCGGCATCCGCTCTACAACGCCAATGAGGCGCGCTTCGGCCATGGCGGTGCTGTGGTGCTGGACGCGTTGCTGGTGCTGGACGGGGTGGCGAACCCGGCCGCCATCCCCAGCGGCGCGGTGCTGGACATCCATCTGCGGCTGCGCTTCGACGCGGCGATGGACCCCATCCTGGGCGTGTCGCTGCACAATGAGCAGGGCGTGCTGCTCTATGGCGTGAACAACGCCTATCTGAGCCAGGAACTGCGCCCGGCCGTGCCGGGCGAGGTGCGCTGCCTCAGCCTGCGCGCGCCGCTGCCGCTGGCGCCTGGGCCCGTGTTCATCGAACTGGCCGTCGCCAGCGAACGCCACCGGGTCTGCGACCAGCGCAGCCGGGTGCTCGCCCTTGAGATCCTGCGCGGCGGCATGTTCCTCGGCCTCGCCGATCTCGGCTTCACCATGCAGGAGGCTACTTCCCCGCCATGACCGCGCCGCCCGTGCTGATCCATTACCACATCTACAAGAACGCCGGCACCAGCATGGACGCCATGCTGCAGGCCAGCTTCGGGGCAGGCTGGGGCACGATCGAGGCCGGGCCGGGCAGCACCATCCTGACGGCCGAAGGACTGGCGGCGGCGATCGAGGCGCATCCCGAATGGCGCGCCGTCTCCTCGCACCAGGCCCGCCCGCCGGTGCCGCCGCGCGGCCTGGCGGTGATCTTCATCCGCCACCCCATCCTGCGCGCGCGCTCGGTCTTCACCTATGCGCGGCGGGACAGCACCCAGCCCGACCATGCGGTGGCCATGGCCGGCGGCTTCGCGGATTACGTGCACTGGGCGATGACCGACGGCCGGGCCATTTCGCCCATCCTCGACTACCAGACCTTCCACCTGTCCTCGGCCAGCCGGCGCTGGCGCCAGACGGGCGCGATCACCTCGACCCCGGAGGATCTCGCGGAGGCCGAGGCGCTGCTGCGCAACATCGGCGTCTGCGGCGTGGTGGAGGAGTTCGAGGCCTCCTGCGCACGGATCGAGGCGGCCTACCGCCCCCACCTGCCCGAACTCAGCCTGCCCGGCGCGCATGAGAACCGCAGCGACGATGGCGAGGCGATGCCGCTGGCGCAGCGCCTCGCGCGGGTCGCGGATGAACTCGGCCCCGAGATGCACGCGCGCCTGGTGGCGATGAACGCGCTCGACCTGCGCCTTTACGAGACGGCGCGGCAGGTCCTGCACGGCCGATGAGCGTGGGCGGGCCGCGGATCCTGGTGACCGGCGCCACCGGCTTCGTCGGCGCGGCGGCGGCACGCGCGCTGCTGGCCCGGGGCGCGGAGGTGCATGGCACCACCGCCTCGGGCCGCGCCGGCCCGCCGGGGATGGTCGCGCATCGCTGCGACCTGCTGGATGACGCCGCCATCGCCGCCCTCATCGCGCGGCTGCGGCCCACCCACCTGCTGCACGCCGCCTGGGATGTGACCCATGGCGCCTATTGGACCGCGCCGGCCAATCTCGACTGGCTGGCGGCGGGGGCGCGGCTGCTGCGCCGCTTCCTCGACGCCGGCGGCCAGCGCGCGGTGGGGGTGGGAAGCTGCGCCGAATACGCCTGGACCGCCGAGCGCTACACGGAGGCGACGGCGCCCCTGGCACCCGCAACCCCCTATGGCCGCTGCAAGCTGGCGCTGGCCGAGGCCTTCGCCGCGGCCGGCATGCTGGGCGCCTCCACCGCCTGGGCGCGGCTGTTCTTCCCCTATGGCCCGGGCGACGGGCCGCAGCGCTTCATCCCCGCGCTGCTGCGCAGCCTCGCCGCCGGCGAGCCCTTCGCCACCACCGCGGGCACCCAGCGCCGCGACTTCATCCACATCGCGGATGTGGGCGAGGCGCTGGCCGCGCTGCTGCTGGGCCCCGTCGCCGGGCCGGTGAACATCGCGGGCGGCGAGGGGGTGGCGCTGCGCGACATCGCTCTCGAATGCGCCGCGGCCCTGGGCGCCGACCCGGCGCTGCTGCGCTTCGGCGCCCTGCCCATCCGCCCCGGCGACCCGCCCAGCCTGGTCGCCGATGTGGCGCGGCTGCGCGAGGAGGTCGGCTTCAACCCGCGCATCCCCTGGCGCGAGGGCATCCGCCGCCTGGCCACCACGCCGCAGGATCCGCGATGACTCAGCTCACCATCGGCATGCCGGTCTACAACGGCGCGGCCACCATCGCCGCCGCGCTGGACAGCCTGCTGGCGCAGAGCTTCACCGACTTCGTGCTGGTGATCTCGGACAATGGCTCGACCGACGCGACCGAGGCCATCTGCCGCGACCATGCCGCGCGCGATCCGCGGGTGCGCTACATCCGCCAGCCCGAGAACCTCGGGCCGCAGATGAATTTCCGCTTCGTGCTGATGGAGGCGCAGAGCCCCTATTTCATGTGGGCCGCCGCCGACGACCTCTGGGCGCCGGGCTTCGCGGCGCGCAACATCGCCGCGCTGGAGGCCGATCCGGGCCTGGTGATGAGCGTCTCGCGCGTCATGTTCACCGAGGCCGGCGTGCCGAGCCACCTGGCCACGGGCACCTATGCGCTGGAGGGGACGGCCCGGCAGAACGCCGCGCGCTTCTTCGCCAACCCCGCCGACAACAGCCGCTTCTACGGCGTGTTCCGCACCGAGGCGCTGCAACGGGTCTTCCCCACCCGGCCCTTCCACGCGCTCGACTGGGCGGTGTCGGCGGCCACGCTGCGCTTCGGGCGGCACAATGAGCTTCCCGAAATCCTGATGATGCGCGATTCCTCCGACCCGGCGAGCTATGCGCGGGCGGTGCTGCAGGACCACCGCTTCATCCTGTGGCGCATCTTTCCGGTGCTGTTCATGACGCGCTGGGCGCTGTGGCACCGCCTGGTGCCGCTCAGCCCCGGGCTGCTGGCCTCGCTGCTGCGCCTCAACCTCTACATGCATTTCCGCTTTGGGCTGTATCGCCTCGACGGGGTGGCGCGGCGCTACCTGGCCACGGGAAGCCTCGCGCGCGCGCTCGGGCTGCGGCCGGCCGCGCTGGGGC
>SKWC01000405.1 GCA_007129145.1 Rubritepida sp. | reverse complement strand
CGGTTCTGGCCGGGGCCGGCACGCGCCTCGATGCCGCCCTGCCGGATCTCTCGGCCGCGGTGTCGGTGTTCCCCGCGCTGCGCGCCCTGTGGTTCGTCACCGCCATGGCGCCGGTGGTGGAGCGGCACGGCGCCGCGCTGCGCCCCGCCATCCTGGAGAATTTCTCCCGCGCCGAGGGTCTGGGCCTTGCGGACATCGCCGCCGCCGCCGCCGGCCGCGCCGCGATCCAGGCGGAGATGGCCCGGTTCTTCGCGGATCATGACGTGCTGATCACCGCGGCCACCATCGTCCCTGCCCTGCCGCTGGGCCAGCGCAGCGTGCAGCAGGTGCCCGGCGCGTCCTTCGGTGGCGGCGCCGTGGACTGGCTGCGGCCGACCACCGCCATCACCCTGACCGGCTGCCCGGCCCTGGTCCTGCCCTGCGGCCTGACCGCCGGGGGGCTTCCCATCGGGCTGCAACTGGTGGCCCCGCCCTGGCGCGAGGACGTGCTGATCCGCACCGCCGCCTTCCTGGAAGCCCGGCTGGGTTTCGCCTCCACCCTGCCCATCGACCCGAGGTGAGCGCCATGCCGCCAACCACATCCCTCCCGCCCGGGGCGGCGCAGGCCGCCCACGCCATCGCATCGGGGCAGGCCACGCCGGGCGCGCTGCTGGCCGAGGTCCAGGACCGCATCCGGACCCAGGAGCCGCGGCTGCATGCCTTCGCCTTCCTCCCCGGTGCCGAGGCCCTGGATCAGCAGGCGGCGCGCGCGTCACGCCTTACCGGTGGCCGCCTGCGCGGGGTGCCGGTCGCGGTGAAGGATGTCTTCGACACCGCCGACATGCCCACCGCCTATGGCTCCGCGATCTGGACGGGCCATCGCCCGCGCGCCGATGCCGCGGCCGTCGCCCTGCTGCGCGCCGCGGGCGCGGTGCTGATCGGCAAGACGGTGACCACCGAATTCGCCTCCTACACCCCGGGTCCCACCGCGAACCCCCATGACCCCGAGCGCACCCCTGGCGGTTCCTCCAGCGGATCGGCGGCGGCGGTGGCCTCGGGAATGGCGGCGGCGGCGCTGGGAACCCAGACGGCGGGTTCCATGATCCGGCCCGCCGCCTATTGCGGCGTGGTGGGCTTCAAGCCGAGCTTCGGCATGATCCCCCGCGCGGGCCTCAAGCCGCTGGCGGAGAGTTTCGACACGGTGGGCAGCTTCGGCCGCTGCGTCGAGGATGCCGCGCTGCTGGCCGAGGTCGCCGCCGGCCTCGACGCCCCCCTGCTGCCGCCCGATTCCGCGGTGCCGGGCTTCACCATCGGGCTGCTGCGCAGCGACTGGGAGGATGATGCCGAACCCGCGCAGCGCCAGGCGCTGGAGGATGCGGCCGCGCGGCTGCGGCGGGCCGGTATCGCGGTCCGGGAATTGCCCCCGCCCGGCATCGGCTGGCTGAACGACCGCCAGGGCCAGGCCATCGCCTGGGAGACGGCGCGTGCCTTCGCCTGGGAGGGCATGGCGCATCCGGAAATGCTCAGCGCGAAGTTCCGCGAGATCTGCGCCCGCGGCATGGCGATGACTGCCACCGAGCACCGCCTGGTGTGGCTGGACATCGCCCGCGCCCGGCAGGTGGTGTCGGCCATGTTCGAAGCCTGCGACCTGGTCCTGACGCACAGCGCACCCGGCGAGGCGCCGCGGGGGCTGGATGCGACCGGCGCGCCGACCTTCAACCGGCTGTGGTCGGTGGCCGGCGGCCCCTGCCTCTCGCTGCCCTTCGGCCGTGGCCCGAACCTCATGCCGCTCGGGGTGCAGCTGGCCGCCGCGCGCGGCCAGGACGGGCTGCTGCTCGCCGCGGCCCGGCGCGCCGAGGCGATTCTGGCGGCGGGCTGAGCCGGTTCAGCCCGCCTCGGGCCATGCCTTGCGCCGAAGCGCCCTACAGCGGCGGCAGGCGGCGGTGCCAGTCGGTCATCGCCTGCCAGCGCAGGCCGAGCGCCAGCAGGCGCTCATCGTCGAAGTGCCGGCCGATGAGCTGCACGCCGAGCGGCAGGCCATCCGCGTCGAAGCCGCAGGGCACGGAGAGCGCCGGCACGCCGAGGTAGTTGAATGGCCGCGTCCAGTCGCCGATCTGCGCCCAGACCGTCTCGATGTTCTCCTCATTCGGCTCGAGATCGGCGATGCGCGGCGCGCCCCCGCCGAGGCCGGGAAGCATCAGCACATCCACCTGGCCGAACACCTCCTCGGCGAAGCGGCGCGAGACGGGGCCGCGCAGGCTCTGCGCGTCGATGTAGTGCGTGGCCGGCACATGCATGCCCACACCCAGCCGGAAACGCAGGATGCGCCCATAGGCGGTGGGATCGGCCTCGAACCAGCGCGCATGGGCCGATGACATCTCGGCGCGGGTGATGGTGGCGCCGAGCGCCAGCGCCTCAGGCATCAGCGGCACCGCGATGGGGCGGATCTCCGCGCCCTCGGCGCGCAGCGCGTCGCAGGCTTCGGCGATGGCGCGCTCCAGATCGGGGCTCGGGCCCGGCGCCCAGGGGTTGGTGGCGATGCCCACCCGAAGGCCGCGGAAGCCGGCATCCGGCAGCGGTCGCGCCGCACCCTCGGGCGCGGTCCAGCCATCCAGCGGATCGGGCCCCGCCATGGCGGCGAACAGCGGCACCAGGTCGCGCACCGAACTCGCCATCGGCCCGGCCGTGTCCATGCTGGGCGCGAGCGGTGCGACGCCGGCGCGGCTGATCCGCCCGCGCGTCGGGAACAGGGCGCAGACGCCCGACATGGCCGCGGGCAGCCGCACCGAGCCGCCGGTGTCGGAGCCCAGCGCGCCCAGGACCATCCGCGCCGCCAGCGCCGCGCCGGAGCCCGAGGAGGAGCCACCCGGGATGCGCTCCGTGTTCCAGGGGTTGCGGCAATGGCCGATGTGCTCGTTCAGCCCGGTCGGCCCCGCGGCGAATTCGGTCATGTGCAGCCGGCCCAGCGGCACCACCCCCAGCGCCTCCAGCCGGGTCACGACGGTGGCTGTGGTGTCGGGCACCCATTCGGCCCGGATGCGCGAGCCGCAGCCGCAGACATGGCCCGCGCGGTAGAACAGATCCTTGTAGCCGAAGGGGATGCCGTCCAGCGGGCCCAGCGCCGCCCCGCGCGACCGCCGCGCATCCGAGGCATCGGCGGCGGCCAGCGCCGCCTCTGGCTCCATCGCCACGAAGGCGTTGATGCGCGGGTTCAGGGCGGCGGCGCGCGCCAGATGCAACGCGGCGAGTTCCCGCGCGGAGACGCGCCGGGCGGCCAGCGCCTCGGCGGCCTCGGTCATGTCGAGGAACGGGGGGGGCGTGCTCATCGGGGTGCCGCCGCCCGAAGCAGGGCGTGGAAGTCGGCAGCGTCATCCTCGAAGCGCCGCCCCTGGCGCTCCGCGGCCGAGGCCGCGGTCAGTTTGGCCACCGCGGCGGCGATGGCGCGCTGTTCGGCCGGGCTGAAGCGGGGGTCCTGGGCGGGGGCGCTCATTCGGGGCGGATCCCGGCGCTTCGGACCACATCGGCCCATTTCGCCAGCTCGGCGCGGACGAAGGCCTGGTATTCGGCGGGCGAGAGGTCCCGCCGCACGAAGCCGAGGTCAGCGAGGCGTGTGGCGACGGAAGGCTCGGCCATGGCGGTCCGCAGCTCGGCCGAGAGGCGCGCGACGATGGCGGGCGGCATGCCGGCGGGTCCGGAGAAGCCAAACCAGGATGTCGCCGCATAGCCCGGCACCCCGGCCTCGGCCATGGTCGGCACATCGGGCATGGCGGGCGAACGCTCGGGGCTGGTCACCGCCAGCATGCGCAGCCGCCCCGCCCGCACGGTGGGCGCGATGGAGCCGATGGCGTCGAACACCGCGGGGATCTGGCCGGCGATGACATCGGCCATGGCGGGCGCCGCGCCGCGGTAGGGCACATGGACGATGTCGATGCCGGTCATCGCCTTCAGCAGCTCGCCCGAGAGATGCGCCGAGGTGCCGCGCCCGCCCGAGCCGAAGAACAGCCCCGGGTTGCGCCGCGCGTGGTCCAGGAATTCCTGCAGCGTCGTCACCGGCAGGTCCAGGTTCACCACCAGCGCGTTCGCGATGGTGCCGATCAACGCGATGTGGGTGAAGTCGCGGTCGGCGTCATAGGGCATGCTGGCCGTGATGGCCGGCCCCGCGCCATGGGCCGCGATGTTCGAGACCACCAGCGTGTAGCCGTCGGGCGCGGCCTTGGCGACGGCATCGGAGCCCACCGTGCCGCCGGCGCCGGGCCGGTTCTCGACCACCACCGGCTGGCCCATCTGCCTGCCGAGCTGCTCGGCCACCAGCCGCGCCACGATGTCGGTGGCACCGCCCGGGGCGAAGGGCACCACGATCCGCACCGGCCGCGTGGGGAAGGCCTGGGCATGCGCGAGTGGCGCGGCGAGGAGAAGGCCCGCGCCGAGCGCGAGGGTCTGGCGGCGTTTCATGCGGGTCACTCCGGTTGTTCGGACCACTCATGGCATCCTAGGCTCGTGCCGCGGCGCCCGGGAAGTGGCGCGCGCATCGGAGGGCGCGGAATGCAGGAACAGACGTCGGATCAATATGCTTGGCGATTGATCTATTTCGATTTCGTCCAGCATCCGGTCTTCCTCGAATTGCTCGCCGAGGACCCCGCGATTCAGGTGTGCAAGCTTCTGTTCGCAGGGAATGAGTCGGACAATTTCGCGGCCATTGCGCGGGCGCATGCCTACCAGGCCACTTCGGTGCGCGACGACCTGCCGCCGCAATATGCGGTCACGCCGGCATTCCTCGCCCGCGCGCCGGAGTTGCTGGTGGTCTCGATGAACGGCGCGGGCTTCGACACGGTGGATGTGCCCGCCTGCACCGCGGCCGGCGTGCTGGTGGTGAACCAGACCGGCGGCAACGCCGAGGGCGTGGCCGAGCACGCGGTGGCCATGATGCTCTCGGTGCTCAAGCGCATCCCCGATGGCGATGCGGGCACAAGGCGCGGCACGGTGCGCCGGCGGGCCGATCTGATGGGCCGCGACATCCAGGGGCGCACGGTCGGCATCATCGGCCTGGGCAACATCGGCCGCAGGGTGGCCGAGATCCTGCGCCTGGCCTTCGGCTGCCGCATCCTGGCCTGCGATCCTTACCTCGACGCGGCGGAATGCACCCGGCGCGGCGCCGAGAAGGTCACGCTGGATGCGCTGCTGGCCGCCAGCGACGTGGTCAGCGTGCATTGCCCGCACAATGCCGAGACGGCGGGCATGCTGGGCGCGCGGGAGTTCGCGCTGATGCGCCCCCGCGCCGTGCTGGTGAACACCGCCCGCTTCGGCATCCATGACGAGGCGGCGCTGCATGCGGCGCTGGTCTCGGGCCATCTGGCGGGCGCGGGCCTCGATGTGTGGGAGCGCGAGCCGCCGCCGGTGGATCATCCGCTGCTGGCGCTGGATACCGTCATCGCCACCCCGCACACCGCGGGGATCACCGAGGACAGCCGCCGCCGCGTCGGAGCCTTCGGCGCCGAGCAGCTTCGCGCGATCTTCGCCGGCGAACCGCCGGCGCGGCCGGTCAATCCGGAGGTGCTGCCGCGTTTCCAGGCGCGTCTGTCGGCCTGGCGGCAGGCAGCGGCGCGGACGGGCTGAGCCACCCCGTCCAGCCCGCACCGGCTGGGCGCGCGGGCATTCCAGTTGCACCATTCACGCCCAGTCGGCCTCGCCGGCTGGCCGATTTGCCTGTTTCTGGTGCATCGGTGTGCCTGCCGCCGCGGCTTCGCTCCGCTTTCCGGTTGACCGGCCGGACGGGCGGCATGGACGCTCCCTGCCGCGTCGATCCGCTTCCCCGTCGCGCAAGGAGAGACCGAATGATCCACCGTCGCCACCTCGCCGCCGCCGCGGCCGCCCTGCCCCTCCTGCCCGGCGCGGCCCGGGCCAGCGACTGGCCGAGCCGGCCGGTGAGGATCATCTCGCCCTTCCCGCCCGGCGGGGCGGCCGACCTGCTCGCCCGCTTCATGGCCGAGGAGCTGCGCGGCCCGCTGAACCAGGCCGTGGTCGTTGAGAACCGCGTGGGCGCGGGCGGCACGGTCGGCGCGGAATTCGTGGCCCGCGGCCCCGCCGATGGCTATTCCTGGCTGCTGGCCAGCACCGGGCCGCTGGCCATCACGCCCAACCTGATCACGCTGAGCTTCGATCCGAACCGCGATCTCGCCCCCGTCGCCATGGTCGCGGTGGTGCCCGCGGTGTTCTGCGTGCACCCCTCCGTGCCGGCGCAGAACATGGCGGAGCTGATCGCGCTCGCGCGGGCGCAGCCGGGCCGGATGTCCTATGCCTCGGGCGGCAACGGCACGACCACGCATCTCTTCGTGGAGCTGCTGAAGCAGTTGGCGAACCTGGACATCGTCCATGTGCCCTACCGCGGCAGCGGCCCCTCCATCACCGACACAATCGCCGGGCGGGTGCAGTTCCTCTGCGACACCCTGCCCGCCACGCTGCAGCACATCCGCGACGGGCGGCTGCGCGCCGTGGGCGTGACCACCACCACGCGCCAGGCGGCGCTGCCCGATGTGCCGACGGTCGTGGAGTCCGGTGTGCCCGGCTATGAGGCGCAGGGCTGGTATGGGATGTCGGCCGCGGCGGCCACCCCGCCCGAACTGGTCGCGCGGATGAACCGCGAGGTGAACGCGCTGCTCGACCAGCCCGCCCTGCGGGGCCGGCTTCAGGAACTCGGCGCCTTTCCCGACAACATGACACCCGCGCAGTTCGGCGAATTCGCCCTGGCGGACCGTGCGCGCTGGGCGCGCGTGATCCGCGAGGGCAACATCCGCGTGGACTGATGCGGCCTCGCCCTCAGCCCTTGGCGTGGCTGCGGGCGATCTTCTCGGCGATGTGCTGGCCGGCGGTGATCGGCGGGTGGTTCGGCGCCACCCCCGGCTTGAGGCATGTCGGCAGGGCCGCGATCGGGGCGTCATAGTCCGGATGGACGAAGAAGCCGACCGACAGCCGGCGCGACGCGGCCTCGCGCAGGCCGGGCGGGTTCACCACCCGGTGCAGCGTCGAGGCCCAGGCGTCATTGGTCCAGCGCTGCATCATGTCGCCCAGGTTGATCACCAGCGCGCCGGGCCGCGGCTGCACCGGCGCCCAGCGCCCGTCGGGAAGCTGCGCCTCCAGCCCGCCCACCGCATCCGTCATGGCCAGGATGGTCATGGCGCCGAAATCGGTGTGGGCGCCGGTGCGCAGCTGGCCGGGCTCGGGCGGAGCATCGAGCGGCGGGTAGTGGTGCAGTCCGAGGATGGAGAAATGCCGCCGGATCAGCGGCGCGAAATGATCCTCCGGCATGTCCAGCGCCACCGCGAAGAGGCGGTACATGTCCGCCGCCACCCCCTCGAAGCCGCGATAGACCTCGACCAGCG
>SKWC01000415.1 GCA_007129145.1 Rubritepida sp. | reverse complement strand
CGAGAGGCCGGCGAAGATCTCGCCCGCCTCGGGCAGCGAGAGCAGCAGCACGAGGCTTTCCGGGGTGGTCAGCAGGATGTGCGGCGGGGCTTCCTTCTGCCGGGCGCGGCGGTTCTGCGGCGTGTCGCCGGTGCGCGTCTCGATGCGCAGGTCAAGGCCGATCTCCTCCACCGGCGCCATGAGGTTGCGCGCGATGTCCACCGCCAGCGCCTTGAGCGGCGAGACATACAGCGTGTGCAGCCCGGGGCGCGGGCGGGCGTGCAGCTCCACGAGCGAGGGCAGGAAGCCCGCCAGCGTCTTGCCTCCGCCGGTGGGTGCGATCAGCAGCGACGAATGCCCCGCCCTGGCCGCCTCCAGCATGGCGAGCTGGTGCGGGCGGGGCGTCCAGCCGCGCCCGGCGAACCAGGCGGCGAAGGCGGGGGTAAGCGCGGCCATGGGGCGTGGGTCAGGCGGTGCCGACTTCGGTCAGCGACATGCGGCGCACCGGGCCGAAGCCGCGCTGCTGGTCGTACCAGATCAGCAGCCGCGCCATGAAGGGCTGCAGATGGCGGATGCCGAGCTTGAACTCGCCCCAGTTGGGGTCGAACAGGCTGACCTGCCCGCCGCCCTGCGCGGGGCCCGCGGTGTGGGTGGCCAGGGTGTGGCAGGCGCCGGCCGCGCCGCCCACCACGGTCAACAGGTGGTAGCGGTTGGCCCCGGCGAGGCATGCGTGCAAAGGCGCCACCTCGGCCGAGAAGTTGCGGCTGCCGCGCGGCACCGCCCCGAGCGGCATGGTGCGTGCCGCCGGCCCCTGGCCCGGCGCGGCGGCGCGCATGCAGCCCGGGCGCAGGCTGCCCATCGGGTGCTGCCAAAGCACGCGGCCCAAGGGGCAGGCGGCCCCCGGCGAGCCTTGGCAGGGCGTGTGCAACGCCTTCAGCAGCGTGCCGCGGCGCGCCAGATAGGCCATGCGCAGCGCCGGCCCCTCGGCGCGGTGGCGGCGGTGCCGCTCGATCCAGAGATTGGCCAGGTTGAAGCAGGAGCCGCGCGTGAGCTGGCGGCCCGGGAACAGCAGCGCGTCGCCGCGCATGCCCGGCAGCAGCGGCGCCAGATGCTGTTCCTGGCGGAAACCCGCCGCCAGATCATCCTCGATTCGGTCCATTCCACGCTCCCGCGCAACGGAGATTTGGACATGGCGTTAAATGACGCAACATGGGGTCGGTTTTGACCATGGTGGGATCGGGCGGCGTGAGCTTTCTTCTGGTGGCGGCGGGCGGGGCGATAGGGTCGGCGGCGCGGTATGGCGTGTCGCTGGCGGGGCTGCATCTGCTGGGGCCCGGCTTCCCCTGGGCGACGCTGGCGGTGAACCTGCTGGGCTCCCTGCTGATCGGGCTGCTGGCGGGCTGGCAGGTCGAGGGCCAGGCGCGGCTGTTCTGGGTGGCGGGGGTGCTGGGCGGCTTCACCACCTTCAGCGCCTTCAGCCTGGAGACGATGCTGCTGTGGGAGCGCGCGCCCTGGCTGGCCGCGCTCTATGTCGCGGCCAGCGTGGGGCTCGGGCTTGCCGCCTTCGTGCTCGGCTGGTGGCTGGCGCGGGGGTGAGGCCCCGCCCCCCTCAGGCCATGTTCACCATGATGGTCTTCTTGTGGGTGAAGTGCTCCAGCATGGCCTCCAGGCTCGCTTCCTTGCCGAGGCCGCTGCTCTTGACCCCGCCGTAGCTGAGGTTCGCCTGCACCACGAGGTTCTGGTTGATCTGCACCAGCCCCGCTTCCAGCCGGTGCGCGAGATCTAGGCCCACGCGCAGGTTGTTGGTCCAGAGGCTGGCGGCCAGGCCGTATTCGCTGTCATTGGCCGCGGCCAGCACCTCCTCCGCGTCGTCGAAGGGCTGGATCACGGTGACGGGGCCGAAGATCTCCTCGCGCACCAGCCGCGAGGATGCATCGAGGCCGGTGAAGATCACCGGGCGCAGGAACAGACCCTTCTTCAGCGCGGGGTCGTCGGGCAGGGCGCTGCATTCGATGGCGGTGGCACCCTTGGTCGCCTTGCCCTCGGCGATGAAGGCCTGGACCTTCTCGAACTGGCCGTCGCTGATGATGGTGCCGATGTCGGTCTTCTCGTCCAGCGGGTCGCCCATCACCATGGCGTCCACAGCCTGCTGCATGCGGGCCACGAAGCGGTCGAAGATCGGGCGCTCGACATAGATGCGGCTCGCCGCCGTGCAGGACTGGCCCTGGCGGGTGAAGCGCATGGAGGTCAGCGCGCCGGCCACCGTCTTGTCGAAATCGCAGTCCGCGAAGACGATCATGGGCGACTTGCCGCCCAGTTCCAGCGTGACCGGCACCAGCTTCTCGGCCGCCGCCTTGGCCACGATCTTGCCGGTCTCGACGCTGCCGGTGAAGGTGACCTTGCGCACCAGCCGGTGCTCGACCAGCGGCGCGCCGCATTCCGGGCCGAAGCCCGAGAGGATGTTGAAGCAGCCCGGCGGCAGCACGCGGTTCATCAGCTCGCAGATGCGCAGCACGGTCAGCGGCGCTTCCTCGGCGGATTTCACCACCACCGTGTTGCCCGCCACCAGCGCTGGCGCCACCTTCAGCGCCATCAGCAGCATGGGCACGTTCCAGGGGATGATGGCGCCGACCACCCCCAGCGGCTCACGCACCGTGACACTCAGCACCTTGGGGTCGAAGGGCACGCTCTCGCCCTTCAATTCGGAGCCGAGGCCGCCGAAGAATTCGAAGATGTCGGCCACCACGCCGGCCTCGACGCGGCTTTCGGTGCGCAGCGCCTTGCCGGTCTCGAGCGCGATGAGGCGCGCGAGTTCCTCCTGATGGGCCTTCAGCACGGCGGCGCATTGCGCGACCAGCGCGCCGCGCTTGCGCGCGGGGATGCTGGCCCATTCCTTCTGGGCGCGGGCGGCGTCCAGCACCGCCATGTTCACATCCTGGGCGTCGCCCTCGGCCGCCTTGCCGATCACCTCGCCGGTGGCGGGGTTCACCACGTCGAAGTTCTGCCCCGACAGGCCGGGCACATAGCGCCCGCCGATGAAGTGCAGCCCCGAGAGCTTCTGGGCCAGCGCCCGGCAGTCGAGCGTGGGTTCTGCCGGGGTGGGGTGCGGCGTGTCGAGCATGGCGGGCCTCCGTGACGTCGGTTGCCCGGCAGACTAGCGCCGCCCGCCGCCGGACGGAACCACGGGGGACGGAACCTCAGCTGAGGCTGAGGCGGATGCCCGCGCGCTCGACCACGCCGCGCCAGCGCGCGATCTCCTCGCGGATATGCGCCGCCGCGCTCTCGGGTGTGCTGTCGCTGATCGCCTGGGTGCCGATGGCGGCGAGCTGTTCCACCACCGCGGGCTCGGCATTGGCGGCGTTGAAGGCGGCGTTGAGCCGCGCCAGCACCGCGGCGGGGGTCCCGGCGGGGGCGATGGCCATGATCCAGGTCTCGGCGTCCACATCGCCCATGCCCAGCGCACCCAGGGTGGGCACCTCGGCAAAGGCGCCGCCCGGCCGCGTCGTGGCGCGGGCCAGGACGCGCAGCCGGCCATCGGCCACGGCGGCGGCGACGGTGGGGACGGATTCGATCATGAAGGTGACATCGCCGGAGAGCAGTCCCTGCAGCATCTGCGCGCCGCCGCGATAGGGGACATGCACGACATCCACGCCCGCCTCCATGCGCAGCCACTCGCCCGCGAGATGCGGCACGCCGCCCGGCCCGGCCGAGGCGTAGTTGTGCCGGCCGGGTTCGGCGCGAAGCCGCTCGATCAGTTGTGCGGCGGTCTGGAAGGGGGAATCAGCGCGCACCACCAGCAGGAAGGGCGTGACGCCCAGCAGGGCGACCGGCGCGAAATCCGCGACCGCGTCATAGGGCAACTGATCGCCGAAGACGGCGGGACGGACGCCATGGGTGGCGGCGACGCCAAGGAACAGGGTGTGCCCGTCGGGGTCGGCGCGGCGGACCTGGTCGGCCGCCACGGCGCCGGCCGCGCCGGGGCGGTTCTCGATGACGATGGTGCCGCCCAGGTGGTGCGCGGCGCGCGGGGCGATGATGCGCCCGCCGAGGTCGGTGGTGCCGCCCGGCGGGAAGGGGACGACCAGCGAGACGGGGCGGCTGGGAAAGCCCTCGACGGCGAGGGAGGGGATGGCAAGGCCTGGCGCGGCGAGCAGCGCGGCGCTGGAGGTGAGCAGATGGCGGCGGCGGGTGGTCATGGCGGCGGTCTCCCGTTTTGCCTCGGCGTTTGGCGCGGCCTAGCCCAGCCGCGGTGACCCGCGCATGACAGGCGCTTGACACTCCCGTGAAACCGCCCCGCCCCTTGCCACCCGGGCCGATCCGCGCGATGCGCGAGGCCCGCGCCAGATGCAGCAGGAGCACGACAGGCATGACCACCCCCACCGGACCCCAACCCTCTGGTCCCCTCAAGGGCCTGCGCGTCCTCGACCTGACCCGCGTGCTGGCGGGGCCCACCTGCACCCAGATGCTGGGCGACCTCGGCGCCGAGGTCATCAAGATCGAGCGCCCCGAGGCGGGCGACGACACCCGCGGCTTCGCCCCCCCCTTCTGGCCCGAGACCAAGGAAAGCGCCTATTTCCTGGGCGTGAACCGCAACAAGCAGTCGGTCACGCTGGACATGGCCAAGCCCGAGGGCCAGGCGGTAATCCACCGGCTGCTCGAGCATTGCGACATTCTGGTGGAGAACTTCAAGGTCGGCGCGCTGGCCAAGTATGGCCTGGGCTTCGACCAGCTGAAGGCGAAGTATCCGCGGCTGATCTACTGCTCGATCACCGGCTTCGGCCAGACCGGCCCCTATGCGCCGCGCCCGGGCTATGACGCGCTGATCCAGGCGATGGGGGGCGTGATGTCCCTCACCGGCGAGCCCAAGGGCAGCCCGCAGAAGGTGGGCATCCCGGTGGCCGACCTGTTCGCGGGGCTCTATGGCTGCATCGGCATCCTGGCCGCGCTGAACCACCGCAACCAGAGCGGGGAAGGCCAGCAGATCGACATCGGCATGCTGGACACGCATGTGGCCTGGCTGGCCAACCAGGGGATGAACTACCTGGCCACCGGCGAGAACCCGGCCCGGCTGGGCAACCAGCACCCCAACATCAGCCCCTACCAGGAATTCCCGACGAAGGACGGCTACATCATCCTGGCCGTGGGCAATGACCCGACCTTCGAGCGCTTCTGCAAGGCCTTCGGCTGCGAGCATCTGCTGGCCGACGCGCGCTTCGCCACCAACCCGATCCGCGTGGCCAACCGCGACCTGGTGACCGAGACGCTGACGCCGGTCATGAAGTCGCGCACCACCGCCGAATGGGTGGCGGCGCTGGAGGCGCAGAAGATCGGCTGCGGGCCGATCAACACGCTGAAGGAGGTCTTCGCCGACCCGCATGTGCAGGCGCGCGGCATGGTGGTGGAGATGACGCACAGCAGCGGCCAGGACGTCTCGGTCATCGCCAACCCGGTGAAGCTGTCCGCCACGCCGGCCGACTACCGCATCGCGCCGCCCATCCTGGGCGAGCACACCGAGGGCGTGCTGCGCGGCCTGCTGGGCATGTCCGAAGCCGAGGTCGCCGCCCTGCGGAACAAGGGCATCCTGTGACGCCACCTCCCCCGGGGCCCCGCCTGGGGCAGCTGCGCGCGCCGCTGGAGACAGGGCCCGTGCCGCTGCGCTGGGTGGAATGGGGCCCAGGGGATGGACCAGGGAGTGGCCCGCCCGTGGTCTGCGTGCATGGGCTGACCCGCCAGGCACGCGACTTCGACGCGCTGGCGCAGGTGCTGGCCGCGCGCGGGCGGCGGGTGATCTGCCCCGACATCCCCGGCCGCGGGCTGTCGGGCTGGCTGCCCTCGGGCGGGCTCTATGCGGTGCCGGGCTACATCGCGGCCCTCGCGCCGCTGCTTGCGCAGCTGGGCGAATACGACTGGGTGGGCACCAGCATGGGCGGGCTGATCGCGATGGGCCTCGCCACCATGCCGGGCGTGCGGATGCGGCGGCTGGTGCTGAACGACATCGGCCCCTTCGTCCCGGCGGCGGCGCTCGCGCGCATCCGCGAATACCTGGCCGGGCCGCAGCCGGAATTCGCGGATGTGGCGGCGCTGGAGGCGCATCTGCGGCGCATCCACGCCCCCTTCGGCCCGCTGACCGATGCGCAATGGGCGCATCTGGCCCGGCACAGCGCGCGCATGACCGCCTCCGGCCGCGTGGTGCAGCATTTCGACCCGGCCATCTTCGAGCCCCTCTCGGGCCCGCTGCAGGATATTGAGCTGTGGCCGCTCTGGCCGGCCGTGACGCAGCGGCCGGTGCTGGTCCTGCGCGGCGAAAGCTCGGACCTGCTGACGGCCGCCACCGCGGCGGCCATGGCGGCCACGCCCGGCGTGCGCCTGGCCACCATCGCGGGTTGCGGCCATGCGCCGGCGCTGATGGATGCCGCCCAGACCGCGTTGGTCGCGGATTTCCTGGCCTGAGCGGCGCTAGGCCCCGAGGGCCGTATTTTCCGACCCGCCTTGATCCAGATCAGAGCTGATCAGCCTGAAGCCGCATAGTTTGCGCCTGTCTTTAAGCAACGCAACATATTCGGATGCGCGCAGGGACAGGGTTCGACGCCTCGCGACGCCGGGTTGAGGAGAGGACACCCATGGAAGGGCTGCACAGGCTGTTGGGGCGGCGTGGGCTGCTGGCGGGCGCGGGTGCGCTGGCGGCGGCGGGCGGGGTGGCGGCCAGCCACGCCCCCGCCCCGAAGTAACCATCGAAAAGGACGCCAAACTCCTCTTTGCCCGTCTCATGCGGGAACTGCAAATCGGCGGAGATCATCTGCCGGAATGGTTTTCCCGGGTTAAGGTTGTGGAATAGAAAGTGAGGACCTTTGCGAAGCGTAGCGTCATGGTTAAGCGTCTTAACTCTTTGCCTGTTTGGGTCATAGAGATATTACTAAATCCATCCACGTGCAATATTGAATAGCCTTGTTTTAGCAGGGAAAACTTAAAAAATGAACAACACATATACGAGATAGGGTAAAACCTGGAAAGGCTGGGTCATTGGCACCACTACAGATACGACGTGGCAGGTATGATCGGCGTCTTAACGAGTTATACCTTTTCTTCTACCGGAAAGGATTAAGATAAATGCTTAATATTCAATTCCCTTATGACCTCCATTACTTAGGTTTTGGGCTGATGATGTTCTTATTTATGGTAATCCTGGTCCCCCGGGAAGGGATAAGAAGACTGTTTGGTATCAGCTTTGTCTGGGGCTTTCTGGGCAGTATTGTTTTTGTAGTAGCCTTTTCCGGGCTGTTAAACCTGTTTGAGTGGCAGGAGACACCATTTACCTTTATAGACTCCCCTGTTATTTTGAACCTGGCATGGGCGCCGGCAATCTTGATTTACCTGTACTTTATGCCTAAAACAAAACACCTCT
>SKWC01000379.1 GCA_007129145.1 Rubritepida sp. | reverse complement strand
GGCGCGCAGGGCGGCGACGTCGGCGGCGACGGAGGCGAGCCAGGCGGCGCGCGGCTCGGCCACGGCCTCCTCCACCAGAAGGGCGGAGCCGATCTTCACCACGATCCGACGGGCCGAGCCGAGGGACGGGACGGGATGCGGGGCGGACATTGACCGCGTCTGTGCGGGTTTTGCCGCGCCGCCGCAAGCCACCTGCGCCCTTCCCCGGCGCGGGCTTGCCCCGCTATCAGGACAGGGATGCGCCGCTTCGCCGCCCTGATGCTCCTACCCGCCCTGCTGGCAGCCTGCGCCGGACTGCCCGATCCGCGCGGGCTGCTGGGCGGGCGCGATTCCGACCCGGCCGAGCCCGACCGCCTGGCCATCGCGGCGGCGGAAAGCGGGGAGCTGCCCCAGGGCGTGCCGCGGCTGCGGCTGCAGATCGGCGGGCGCAGTGCCAGCGCGGCGCTGATCCAGCAGCAGGGCAGCCGGCGGCTGTGGCGCGCGCCGGGGGGCCTTGTGGTGGCGACCGATGGCGCGCGGGTGGTGGGCACCGCTGGGCTGTCCACCATCATCACCGGCACGCGCTTCGACGGGCCCGACCCGCTGGAGAACCCGGCCGAACTGCTGCGCAACAGCGCGCAATCGCGCCGGCTGGTAGACACGGCCGGCGCCTCGCGCCGTCCCGAGACCATGCGCTTCGGCATCGCCTTCGACTGCCGGCTGCGGGCCGGCCCGGCGGCCGAGGCGGGCTTCGTCCTGATCGAGGAGCGCTGCCGCGTGGCCGGCGGGCCCGCCATCGTGAACAGCTTCTGGGCCGAGGACACGCAAGGCCGCATCACCCATGCCGAGCAATGGGTGGGCGAGGGCCTGCCGATGATGCGGCTGCAATTCCCCTGAGAAGGACGCGCGGGCGGGGCTCAGCCGACCCGCACCGACATGCCCCCATCCACCACCAGCTCGGTGCCGGTCACGAAGCGCGCCGCATCGGATGCGAGGTACAGCGCGGCCTCGGCGGTGTCGCGCCCGTCGCCGGCGAAGCCCAGCGGGATGCGCGACAGCCGCTGCGCCAGCAGCTTCTCGACATCGCCGCCGGCGCGCTGGCCGGCCAGCCGGACCTCGACCATCGGCGTGTGCAGCTGGCCGGGGAGGATGGTGTTCACGCGGATCCCCCGCGCCGCGTATTGCGCGGCCACCACGCGCGAGAGCTGGATGACCCCCGCCTTGGACGCCGCATAGGCGACCTGCGCCGAGCCCGTCCAGCGGATGCCCGAGGTCGAGGCCAGGTTGACGATGGCGCCCCCGCCTTGGGCTTCCATCACCGGCAGCACATGCTTGCAGCCCAGGAACACGGAGGTGAGGTTGGCCGCGATCTGCGCGTTCCACACCGCCTCGGCCATCTCGACCGGCCCGCCCGCGGCCGAGCCCCCGACATTGTTCACCAGTATGTCGATCCGCCCGAAGCGTTCCATGCAGGCGGCCACCGCGGCGGCCCAGGACGCGCTGTCGGTGGCATCGCATTCCATGGGGACGAAGGTGCCGCCCGCCTCCGCGACGCGTGCCGCGGTCTCGGCCATCGAATCGGGGTTGCGGTCGGTGCCGAAGATGCGCGCGCCCTCCTCGGCGAAGCGCACGGCCATCGCGCGGCCATTGCCCCAGCCTGGCCCCACCGAGCCCGCGCCGCTGATGAACGCCACCTTGCCCTCAAGCCTGCCCGCCATGTCGTGGTTCCTCCCTGGTTCAGGAGGGAAGCCTAGGCGCCCAGGCGCATCCGGGCCAGCAGGCGGTCGCGCAGCACCCATTGGTGATAGAGCGCCGCGCCGATGTGCAGGGCCAGCAGCGCCAGCAGCAGCCGCGCGCCGAGCCCATGCGGGACGCGCAGCAGCAGGGCGTCGAAATCGGGCAGGCGGTCGCCGGCGAAGATGGCCGCCGCGGCGTCGCTGATGATCACCATGCCCATGCCGCTGACAACAAGGCCGAGGGGGACGACATACAGCAGGATGTGGGTGGTCCGGGCCACCATCGCCTGCCATGGCGGGGTGCCCGCGGGCAAGGGAGGTCGGCGGTCGCGCAGCGCCCAGACGATGCGCGCGACGGTCAGCACCAGCAGCGCGATCCCCGCCGGCAGGTGCAGTTGCAGCGCCACGGGCAGCCCGCCCCAGGTGGCGGCGAAGCCGCTGCCCAGCATCAGCAGGATCAGCGCCGCCGCCACCCAGTGGAAGGTGGCGGCAAGGCGTCCGTAGCGGTCGGTCGCGGCGTTCATGCGTGGCCTCCGGGGCCCCGTGTTCAGCGGTGGCGGTGCGCGCCGTGCCCCTCCGCGGGCGGCGTGTGGCCCGCGGCGGCATAGCCGCGCAATTCATCGTAGCGGCGGATCTGCGCCTCGCTCAGCAGCGCCGTCTGCGCCAGATGCGTGCGCAGATGCTCGGCCCGCAGCGCGGCCTGCAGCGCGCCGATCCGCGCCGTCATCTCATCCAGCGACGCGGGGGTGACGCTGCGCTGGCGGAAGGCCAGGTCCAGCGCGCGCTCGGCCTCGATGATCCGTTCGCCCAGCGCGATGGCGGCGGTGCGGTGCCGGGTGGCCAGCGCCTGGCTGGCCTCGCGCTGCTGCGCGGTGAGGCCGAGCGGCCCGGCCAGCTCCAGCACATGCGCGGGGCCGGGCCAGCCGTTCAGCTCGGCCGCGAGCGCCTGCGCCATCCCCGCGCCGGAGCGCAGTTCCTCGATATGGGCGGGCGAGAGGGCGCGGATCTCGCGATCCTGGAAGCCGGCGTAGGGGCCGGCGGCGTGGCCGTGGCCGGCATGCTGGGCGGCGGCCGGGCCAGCGAGGAGCAGGGCGGCGAGGGAAAGGCGCAGGGCATGCTTCATGGCGTGCTTATGGAGTCCGCCGGGCGCTGCGTGCAAGCAACGAAATGCTGCGTCGCCCTTGCGGCCCGCCACCAGAACGCGAACATGCGCTGCGTCGAGCATGAGGACCCCCGCCTTGCAGAAATTCCAGAGCACCGAGAGCTACATCGCCCCGCGCGAGCTGGAAGTGGCGGTGAACGCCGCCGTCGCCCTGCAGCGCCCGCTGCTGGTGAAGGGCGAGCCGGGCACCGGCAAGACGGTGCTGGCGCAGGAGGTGGCGCGCGCGCTCGGCCTGCCGCTGATCGAGTGGCACATCAAATCCACCACCAAGGCGCAGCAGGGCCTCTATGAATACGACGCCGTGAGCCGCCTGCGCGACGGGCAGCTGGGCGATGAGCGGGTGCGCGACATCTCCAACTACATCCTGCGCGGCAAGCTGTGGGAGGCCTTCGACAGCGACACCCCCGTGGTGCTGCTGATCGACGAGATCGACAAGGCCGACATCGAGTTCCCGAACGACCTGCTGCTCGAACTCGACCGCATGCAGTTCCATGTCTATGAGACGCGCGAGACGGTGGTGGCGAAGCACCGCCCGGTGGTCATCATCACCTCGAACAATGAAAAGGAGCTGCCGGACGCCTTCCTGCGCCGCTGCTTCTTCCACTTCATCCGCTTCCCCGACCGCGAGACGATGGAGCGCATCCTGCAGGCGCATTACCCCGACCTGCGCGCGGATCTGGCGCGCGAGGCGCTGCAGGTGTTCTTCCAGCTGCGCGAGGTGGGGGAGCTCAAGAAAAAGCCCGCGACCAGCGAATTGCTGGACTGGCTGAAGCTGCTGATGATCGAGGACATGCCGGCCGAGGCGCTGCGCAGCAACGATCTCAAGGTGGCGCTGCCGCCGCTCTATGGCGCGCTGCTGAAGAATGAGCAGGACGTGCACCTTTTCGAGCGGCTGGCCTTCCTGTCGCGCGCAAGGCGGCAGTAACCCCCGATGTTCGCGCCCTTCATCCTGGAATTGCGCAAGGCCGGCCTGCCCGCCTCCATCACCGAATGGCTGGCGCTGATGGGCGCGATGAAGGCCGGTGTGGCCGGCTACGACCTGGAAGACTTCTACTACCTGGCGCGCACCACCCTGGTGAAGGATGAGCGCCACCTGGACCGCTTCGACCGCGTCTTCGGCGAGGTGTTCAAGGGGCTGGAGCCGCCCACCACCATCACCGGCGAGGTGATCCAGCGCGAGCTTCCGGCCGAATGGCTGCAGAAGCTGGCCGAGCGGCTGTTCTCGGCCGAGGAGATGGCGAAGATCCAGGCGCTCGGCGGCTTCGAGAAGCTGATGGAGACGCTGAAGGAGCGCCTGGCGGAGCAGAAGAAGCGCCACCAGGGCGGCAACCGCATGATCGGCACCAACGGCACCAGCCCCTTCGGCGCCGAGGGCTACAACCCCGAGGGCGTGCGGATCGGCCAGGAGGGCAGCCGCCACCGCCGCGCCGTGAAGGTCTGGGACAAGCGCGAGTTTCGCGACCTGGACGATGATTCCGCGCTGGGTTCGCGCGCCATGAAGCTCGCGCTGCGCCGGCTGCGCCGCTTCGCCCGCCAGGGCGAGGCGAGCGAGCTGGACATCGACGGCACCATTGGTGCGACGGCGCGCAACGCCGGCACGCTGGACCTGAAGATGCGCCCCGAACGGCGCAACGCGGTGAAGGTGCTGCTGCTGCTGGACATCGGCGGGTCCATGGACGACCACATCCGCGCCTCGGAGGAGCTGTTCTCGGCCGCGAAATCCGAGTTCAAGCACCTGGTGCACCTGTATTTCCACAACTGCCCCTATGAGCGGTTCTGGAAATCCAACCGCCGCCGCAGCGAGCAGATGCTGCCCACCTGGGAGGTGCTGCGCACCTACGGCCCCGACTGGCGCGTGGTCTTCGTGGGCGACGCCTCGATGGCGCCCTATGAGATCGTGGAGCCCGGCGGCAGCGTCGAGCATTGGAACGAGGAAGCGGGCCGCGTCTGGCTGAACCGGCTGACCGCGCATTTCCGCCGCGTCGCCTGGATCAACCCCACGCCCGAGCGCCACTGGGGCTACACCACCTCCATCGGCCTGATCCAGGACGCGGTGGAGGGGCGGATGTTCCCCATGACGCTGGACGGGCTGGAGGGGGTGGCGCGGGCCCTACGCTGAACCTTCAGCCAGAGTGCGGCCGCAGGATCTGCCGCAGCACGCTGCCCTCGGCCAGCCGCTCGAAGCCGAGGTTCATCTCCTCCAATGAGACGAAGCCCGAGCGCAGCCGGTCCACCGGAAGCTTCCCGCGCCGGTAGAGGTCCAGCATCATCGGCAGGTCGCGGCGCGGCACGCAGCTTCCCATGTAGCTCGCGCGGATGCTGCGCTCCTCGCTGACCAGGGCGAAGGGCGAGAAGGCGAAGCGCGCCTGCACATGCGGCAGCCCCGCCGTGATGGTCTGCCCGCCGCGCGCCGTGATCGCGACCGAGAGTTCGAGGGCAGGCAGCACGCCCGCCGTCTCGATCACCGTGTCCACGCCGCCGCCGGTCGCCTCCCGCACCGCCTCGACGCAGCCTTCATCGGCCAGGAAGGTGTCGGTCGCCCCCCATTGCCGGGCCAGCGCCAGCTTCTCGGCGCTGCGGTCCACCGCGATGATGCGCGACGCGCCCCCCGCCACCGCGCCCAGCAGCGCGCTCATGCCCACGCCGCCCAGGCCGACGACGGCGACATCCTCGCCCGGGCGCAGCCGCGCCGTGTTGAACACCGCCCCCGCGCCCGTCATCACCGCGCAGCCGAACAGCGCCGCATCCTCCAGCGGGATGTCCTGGCCGATCTTCACCACGCTCTCGGCCGTCACCACCGCGTATTCCGCGAAGAGCGACAGGCCGGAATTGTGGTTCACCGCCGCCCCGTCCAGCCGCTTCAGCCGCCGCGCGCCGGAGGGCAGCGTGCCCTTGGCGCGCGCCGCGAAGGAGGATGAGCAGATGTTGGGCTTGCCGCGCACGCAGTCGCGGCATTCGCCGCAGCTGGTCACGAACAGCGCCACCACATGGTCGCCCGGTGCCAGGCCGCGCACGCCGGGGCCGCATTCGCGAACGATGCCCGCGCCCTCATGGCCGATGATGATGGGCAGCGGGCGCGGCCGCAGGTTCTCGATGGTCGAGAGGTCGGAATGGCACAGCCCGGCGGCCGCGATCTCGATCAGCACCTCGCCCGGGCCGGGCGGGTCCAGCTCGACCTCCTCGAGGCGGAGCGGGCGGCTTTCGGTGTAGGGGCGCGGCAACCCCTGCTCGTACAGCACCGCGGCCTTGATGCGCATCCCGATGCCCCCGCTCAGCCGACCGGGTTCACCAGCTCGCCGATGCCCTCGATGGCGATGCGCACCACATCGCCCGCCTTGAGCACCTGCGGCGGCTGCATGGCGTAGCCCACGCCCTCGGGCGTGCCGGTCAGCACCACATCGCCCGGCAGCAGGGTGAAGCCGACCGAGAGGTGGTGGATGATCTGGTTCACGTCGAAGATCATCTTGGAGGTGCGCGAGGACTGCCGCAGCTCGCCATTCACCCAGAGCTGGATGGCGATGTCGGTGGCGTCCAGCTCATCGGCCGGGATGATCCAGGGCCCGAGCGGGCAGGAGCGGTCGAGCGACTTGCCCTTGAACCACTGGCCGTAGCGGCGCTGCAGGTCGCGGCCCGTCACGTCATTGCCGATGGTCCAGCCGAAGACATGCTTCAGCGCGTCCCCGGGGGCGATGTCGCGGCCGGAGGTGCCGATGACCAGCGTCAGCTCGGCCTCATAGTCCAGCCATTTGGTGATGCCGGCCGCGCCATGGTCGGGGATGCTCTCGCCATGGGCGATGACGCATTCGGGCGCCTTGGTGAAGATCTGCGGGTATTTCGGCTTCTCGGTGGTGTCGCGGCCGCTGGCGCGGTCGCCCTCGGCCACATGGTCGAGGTAGTTGCGGCCCACGCAGAAGACGTTGCGCGCGGGGCGCGGGATGGGTGCGAGCAGCGCGACATCGGCCAGCTTGCGCACCGCCGCCGCGGGCGGGTTCGCCATGGCGGCGCGGATCGCGGCCAGCGCCGCCGCGCCGGCCTCGATCACCTGAAGCATCGTGGCATAGGGCAGGCCGGCGGCGGCGAGGTCCAGCACCTCCGCCTCGTTCAGCAGGACGCCGGCGCGCGGGGCGGGGTCCCCATGCGGCTGGAAAGTGACGAGTTTGGTGGCCATCGCGCCTGTGCTCCCTCTGCCTGGTCCCGGTCGGCGCCGGGCCGGGGCGAATAGGGCGCGGATGCGCGGCGCTTGGCAACCCCGCTGGGCCGCCCTGGGCGGCGCGCGTGACGCAGGGCTGATTTTCTGATAGGGTGCGCCAGCGAAACCATGGGGCCAGTCCCCGTTCCGCCCGCTGCAGGAGCGATCCCCACCATGTCCGCCTCCCCCAGGAGCAAGACCGCCGCGCGCGGCGCCGACACCCCCGCCACCAAACCCGCCCGTGCCGCGGACCGGCAGGCGGCCGAGCAGAAGCCGGCCGCCGCGCGCGCGCGCGGCGCTGAGGCCGACGCCGAACCCGCCCCGCCGCCGACGCG